>CACZKQ010000094.1 GCA_902781765.1 uncultured Elusimicrobium sp.
CGCATTGAAGGGGCCGTTAACCCGAATATGAAAACGGGTGAAATTGAAATTGTGGCGGAAGATTTAAAAGTATTAAATACCTCTATCGCGCTTCCGTTTGATGTGGAGAATTCCCGCGGCGCGTCGGAAGAAATCCGCTTAAAATACCGCTATATTGATTTACGCAATCCGAAGATGTTTGCTAATTTGTACCTGCGCCACCGCATCGCGCAAGCCGCGCGGCGGTACTTGGACGCAAACGGATTTATTGAGGTGGAAACCCCGATTTTGACGCGTTCCACGCCCGAAGGTGCGCGCGATTATTTGGTGCCTTCGCGTGTCCACCCCGGCGAATTTTACGCGCTTCCGCAAAGCCCGCAGATGTTCAAACAAACGCTGATGGCCAGCGGCATTGACCGCTATTTCCAACTTGCGCGGTGTTTTCGCGATGAGGATTTACGCGCCGACCGCCAGCCGGAACATACGCAGATTGATATGGAAATGTCGTTTGTAACCATTGACGATATCCACGAAATTGTGGAAGGGCTGATGAAAGAAATTTTCAAGACGGCCGGAAAAGAGTTGCAAACGCCGTTTTTGAAACTTCCCTTTGACGTAGCTATGGATAAATACGGTAGCGACAAACCCGATTTGCGCTACGACTTGGAAATCAAAAACGTCAGCTCTTTGTTTGCCCATACCGGATTTAAGGTATTCCAAGAGGTACTTGGCGCTAATGGGGCGATTTACGCGGTGCGCGCGGAAAATCAAGCAGCGCAGTCGCGCGGACATTTTGATAAACTGACCGAACTTGCCAAGAAAAACGGTGCGAAAGGGTTGGTGTGGCTCAAAGTAAAAGAAGGCGCTGTGGAAGGCCCCGCGGCCAAATTCTTTACGCAAGAAGAATTAGCCGCGTTGCAAAACGCGGTAGCTGCCAAACCCGGCGACGCAATTTTGGTCGGCAGCGACGCCAACAAACGCACCTGCCAGAGCTTTATGGGCGCGCTACGCAAAGAGCTTGTGAAGGAATTACCCAAACATTCCGATTGGGCCTTTGCGTGGATTACCAACTTCCCGCTTTTGGAGTACATCCCCGAAGAGGACCGCTGGGACGCGGCGCACAATCCGTTTACGGCGGCGGTAGAGGAAGATTTGCCGAATTTGGAAAAAGACCCCGGTTCGGTGCGCTCGTACCAATTTGACTTGGTGCTCAACGGAAACGAACTGGCTTCCGGCTCGGTGCGCAACTGCCGCCGCGACGTACAGGAACGTATTTTGGCGCTGATGAAACACTCCAAAGAAGATGCCGCCATTCGCTTTGGGATGCTCTTAAATGCGCTGGAAGCCGGCGCACCGCCACACGGGGGGATTGGATTAGGACTAGACCGCATTACCGCATTACTTGCCGGCGAGGAATCTATCCGCGAAGTGATTGCGTTCCCCAAAACAGCGCAGGCCGCGTGTCCGCTCACGGATTCGCCCAATGTGGTAGATGAAAGCCAGCTAAACGAACTGAGTATTGCAATCCTCAAAAAATAAATCAAAAAGCCCCGCAAACGCGGGGCTTTTTAATGTAAGATGACAAGACCCATTTATTTGGGTATAATGAAAACATGAAAATACACAACATATATTTAATTGGAATTATTGTTTTTGCTGGTTGGTTAACTGCGTGTACCCCTCAAGAAGAGGACGTGCATCCTCGTCGGCGTTCTGCGCGTAATGAAAATTTAAAACGCTATATGCCGCGCGCGCAAGAATTGCGTGCGCAAGCACAATTACGAGCTAAGTCTATTGTAAATGGACCGCTCTTAACAGAAGAGGATATCAAAGGCTTGGTTGCGAAACCAACACCTATTAGCTTATCAGCTTATTTATTAGAAGAGCAGAAAGTGTTACAAGAAACGGTTCGTTCCTCCGCCTCCCAGGAGGCCGTTGCACAAACAACAAAGTTGTTGGACGGGATAAACCAAGAAATGATAGAAGCTATTTCTTCTGCAGATTCTGCCCAGGATTTAGCTCAACAACTTCGTAATTTTTCCGCGCGCTATTCCAATGAATTAAATGCCCTTGCTGATAATGTTAAGCAAGATGCGTGGACTCTTCCCACTACTGTGCAGAGCCGTGAGGCGCGGAATAATCTAAAAAAGGCCGGTGAAGATCTTTTAGTTAAAATTCAGGAGTTGTATGGAGATACTTGTGCTCAAAAAGCGCGGCCGGTGTTAGCAAAGGTGGGAGATGATTATTGGTTGGCTTTATCATCTGTAAAAAATCCGGAAGAATTGAAACAAACTTTAACAAAAACCGGACAGGACGCAGATGAGATGTTGGCACAAATTATTGCGCAGTACGGGGATCCAGAAATATTACTTCCGGCACAAGATGCGGCGGCATTACGTGCTCGTCTTATTGAGGGCCATCAACGGGTGGAACAACAATTTGAACGGTTGTACGGGAAAGATGCTGTACTAAAAACACGTGATATTTTTGAATCGTATTTGGATGAAACAGATAATTTATTTCAAAAGAAGAGCCGCTTGAGTGAAAAAATGGCTAAGTTGGACGAATTAGGTTCTAAGTACCGTCAGGAAATTACGGCATTACAGGTACAGTTAAATGATGAGTTGGAACACAAAATGTTAACATCTGCACAACCGGGGCAACTTGCGGTGAAAAAATAAATCTATAAATATGAAAAAAAACCAGACGTTATTACTAGGAATTTTGATTATCTGTTTGCTGACGATTGGAATTGCTTTTTTGCGTTCGCCCAATCGTTCGGTTAATCCAGTAGTTACTTCATCTAGAAAAACTACGGATCCGGCTTTGGGCCATACAGCTGTCAGTTTTCCTAATAGTAAAGCGAAACAATGGGAAATATTAAAAGAACAGGAATTTTTGGGAGTAACTTCTCCCACCGTTTCTCAAACTTCGCAAAAGAACCTCAAAGATACTACTATTCCCTATCCGCCGGGTACTTTAAACCGCCCCCATGGTCCTTCCCGGGTAGAAACTGCATATCAAGGCCGAAAAAACGGAAATGTTTATCAAGCGGCGGATCGTTCGTTAGTTACACCTGCAAGCCGACAATCAGGGGGAAAAAGTACGTCTTTGCAAACGACGAATGGAAACAATACTTCGGGATCTTCTAGCGGAATGTCCGTCTCCGGGGGATCTTCATTAACTGCCGAAGAAAATACTAAACATATCATGAACCCTTTTTTGCGTGGACTTACCAAAGAACAGGCCGAAGCTTTAAACCGTTCGTTGGACGGGCTTTCTTCCCGGGTAGAAAGAGCCATTTTGCAAGCTATGCTACCTAAGAGTAAGAAAAATGCCAATATTGAAAAATATTTACAGCGCAATCAATCTGGTGATTCGCAGTCAGCAGATGCGCCGGAAGGAGGAGTTTCGGGAGCGGCAGTTCAAGGTCCTTTTGCAAAAGTGCTTAAACAAGTATCTTCCCAAAAGGGAAATATCACGAAGAGCATGGGAAACGCGTATGGGCCGGCGGCCGCTAAAGAAGCCGGGCAGATTATGGATTCTTACCAAAAAGAACTAGCTGCTGCCTTGGAAAATAAAGAAGGAAAATCGCCGGAAGAATTAGCCAAATTGGCACGAGCGATTGGTAATAAGTACAACAATAAATTAGATAAAGTAAGTGAAAAGTACGGACTGGAAAAATTTAAACAAGATAATCTTGCGAAAGATGCAAGTTATTTGGCCAGTGTTGAACAAACGTACGGTTCTGAATTGACCGATAAAATGAAAGAGTTGCGAGAGGAAGCTTTAACGCAAAAAATGCAACTGGCCCAAGAAACCGGTTTGACGACCGAAGAAGCATACGAAAAATATTTGGGAATAGAACGGGAGCTTTGGCAAAAAGAACAGGATTTACTGATTTCTCAAGGTTATTCACCTACTAAATTGTATGACATTAAAAAGCAGTGGAACCAACAACAATGGGAAGCGTTGCAACAAGAGGAACAAGAAGGGAAGAAACTGCCTCAAGTGTATCGCATGAGTGAAAAGCAACAACGTTCTTACTTAGATAGTGTACAGACAATGAATCGGCAAATGCAGCAAAATGATGTAGCGGCGTATGGAAGTCGTGGGGCTAGTGTGCTTCAGGGAGTGTATGATAAGTATGTTAGCGAGGTGCAACGTATTATTTCCGAAGATGAAACTTCCCAAGAGGAAAAAGATAAAGCGTTGCAGCAAGCCAGCCAGCAAGCCAATCAGGAGCTTGCACAACTCAAAAAAACACCGCAAATGCGTCAAATGCGTGTAGAAAATACGTTAGATCATATCATGCAAGACCCTGCACTGCAAAAAGCGTCTGCCGAGCAACGCGAAGCATTTAAAGCCAATGCACGTCCCGTGCTTGAAGAAATGTTTGAAAGGGCTAACCAGATTGAAGAATCTAATTTATCCGAACCGGAAAAGCGCCGCCAGCTACAAGCCTTGCAAGAGGAAGCCCAACGTCGGCTTTCCGGCGGCCAATAAACGGATGATAATTTGTTGAAAGTAACAAATCTCCCAGATAAAAAACGGGAGATTTTTTTTGATCTCTCGTCATATTTGGTAAAATATAAAAATATGATAGATATTGTGGAACTTTCCTTTCATTTTGGGTTGCGGACATTGTTTGAAGATACGTCTGTAATGGTGCAAGACGGCCAAAAAGTGGGGCTGGTCGGTCCCAACGGTTGTGGAAAAAGTACACTTTTTAAACTGATTGAAGGAAAATTTTCACCCGACGGCGGAAAGATCATTGTTTCCCGCGGAACCCAGCTCGCTTCCGTTGCCCAGGAAATTGAAGACCCGTCCGTAGCTTTGCTAGACTATGTGCTTGCAGCCGATAAGGAACTTACCCGCCTTCATAAAGAATTGGAAAATCCGCAAATTTCCGGCGAGCGTATGGCTGAAATTTTTGATCGTTTAGAATTTTTAGGCGCACATAGTGCTCAAGCTCGTGCGAGTGCTATTTTAAGCGGACTGGGTTTTTTAAATCAGGACTTTAATAGGCCTTTAAAGGAGTTTTCCGGCGGTTGGCAGGTGCGTGCTAATCTGGCAGCTGCTTTATATGCGCCGTCCAACTGCTTGCTTTTAGATGAACCTACAAACCACTTGGATTTAGAAACTGCATTATGGCTGGAGAATTATTTAGTCCGTTTGGATAAAACAGTTTTTATTATTAGCCACGATAGGCATATTTTAAACCGGTTGTGCGATAAAATTATTCACGTGGAAGACGCGCAATTAAAACTCTATAACGGCAATTACGATACGTATGAACGTACCCGCGCGGCAGCCATAGAGGGGGCTCGTTTGGCGGCAGCAAAACATGAACGTGTGGTTGCCCATTTACAGTCTTTTGTGGATCGTTTTCGTTATAAAGCTACCAAAGCCAAACAAGCTCAAAGCCGTATTAAGATGATTGAAAA
>CACZKQ010000095.1 GCA_902781765.1 uncultured Elusimicrobium sp.
TTTTCTGTTTTTTCTAAAGTGGTAATATAGCAAATCCCGCCGGGGACTGCCTCTTCTAACGGGCAAAGCCGATTGATTTTTACTTCACTTGGGGCAGAAGGTACGGTTTGTGTAATTTGGGCGATTTCAGTAAGAGTCAGTTCTTTCATAATGCACCTCTATTTTCCGCGTTTGCGGTATTTTTTTGATTTTTTAAGCCGGGTAATGAAGTCTTTCGTTACATTGACCGGGGCTTGGCCATAAAGCAGTTCATCTTTGCGTACTACCGCGCCGATATTGCGCTTTTTGGCAAATGACTTAATTTCTTTGTAAATATCCTGCAAAATTTCGTTAACTTCTTTTTTCTCTAAATTTAAAATTTCTTCACGCGTAGTATATTTATAATTATCAATAAAAAATTCACGTTCCTCCATGATTTTTTTATTTGCCGCAATACGAGATTTTAAATCCTCCAGTTGGGCCGGGGTATTTAGCGGACTGGTTGATAAAATTTCCGCGCCGGAAAACGTCAAGCGGTTTAGTAAATTATTTAATTCAAGTGTATCAGCCGGTTCTTCAATTTTAGGGAGTAACGGATGCGGTTCTACCACAATGCGTGCATAAAATGGTTTTAATTCACGCAGTTGCGCGGCCAGCGTTTCGTTTTCCCGCTCTAAAACAGTGATCAACTCTTTAGCATTTTGCACTTCCGTTTCTTTGGCTTGAATTTTTAAATGGATTTGTTCTTTGACCGCAATTGTTCGGGGGTGTTCGTTAAAAGCTTCGTCAATGTCTATGAATGCAACGGTTAAACATTTTGCACCTTCGGCAGATTCGGTTTCTTCTTCCGGTTCCGTATCCGGCTCGGCTTCGGGTGTTTCCAATGCCTCCTGTTTAGTTTGGGCCGGGAGAATAATTTTTTCTTCCGGGCCTGCTTTTGGTACCTGAAGCGTTTCGGGGGTGCTTTCTAAAGCTGTATTTTTGGCTAAAATAGCGGCAACTGCGGCTTCTTCTTCTTTAGTCAGCGCATCCGCGCCATTTGTTTGTGCATATACAAAAGCGGGAAAAAGAAACAAGAAAATTACAGTTGTTTTTTTTATCATATTACATCATGTTAGAGATGTTAAAGTAGAAGTGGGAGCGATCTTCGCCCTCACGGTGGTTAAGACCATACCCCCAGTCAATGCGAATGGGCAGTGAGGGGGTCGTAAAGCGAAGCCCAACCCCAACGCCGGCTTTAAATTGGTCGCGTTCCGGCCCCAGTGAAAATTCCAAATCATCAAAATGGTTCCACGAGTTACCTAAGTCAAAGAAGAACGCAAATTGGGCCATGTTGCGGCGTCCTTCCCGTGCAATCGGGAAACGCAGTTCCGCGTTCATCACGTAATACATATTTCCGCCATATTCCGGGCCGATTTGTCCGGCACGTTCATAACCGCGGATGGTATCAGCACCGCCCAGGAAGAATTTTTCGTAAGGCGGAACTTCTTGGGTTCGGCCGTAGCGGCGAACCGAGCCGAATTTGTTAGATAGTACAAATACAATGGGATAATTCCCGCCGATATTTAGGACGGTATAGTTGAAAATAGAGCGTGCATTTAAATACCACAAATCAAGGTCCCCGCCAATAGGTCCTCCGGCAAGTGCCACCCCGATTGAATTACGCCATCCGGTGGTGGGATCCCAAATATTATCGCGGGTATCAATCGCAAAATCGGTACTCAGGGTGGATAAATTGGTTTTCCCTTCCTCGATACATTCGCCCGGGTTGGAAGTAGGGGTACATTTATATTGATTTTCTACGTCGTAAATGTTGATGTTTTCAAACGAATAGCCGAACGAGAGTTGATAGATGTCGTCATTAAAACGCGGGCCGATATGCAAGCGTCCGCCGATACGTTTTTCGGTGTAAGCTTGGTTATCGGTAGAGAACGAACGGTAGCGGCGCGTGTTAAACAAATCTACGCCTAACGACGTAGGGTGGTCATAAATCCATGGGGTAGACCAGCTGACTGTGTAATCCAAAATTTCTTTACCAAATAAAGTACGTAGCGATAAGCGTTGGGCGCGGCCAAAAAGATTCATGTGATTGATGGACAATTCGCCGTACAATCCATCCATAGAACTCATGGCTAGCCCGGCGGTAAACATACCGGGGCGGCCTTCTACGATATTAAAATCCAGGTCCACTTTTTGCGGGTCGGCAGTGGGTTGTAAATCAATTTGCACGTCGTTGATAAAGCCTAAATTCATAATTTTCGTTTGGCTGCGGCGGATTTTGGCATTATCATACAAATCGCCGGGATGAATGGAAAGCTCACGGGTAAACACATATTTTTTAGTGTGTTCGTAACCGGTTACATCCACGTGGTCAATGTAGAAAATATGGCCTTCGGAAATATCAAAAGTAAGGTTCAATTTGCCGCCGGAAATATCTTTTACCGGGTTGACGCGTGCTTGCAAGTAGCCTCTGTTGGCATACTGTTCCTGAATAGCGGCAATCGTGTCATCAAAATCTTTTTGGTTGTAGAGATGGCCTTCGCGGAAAAAGACTTGTTTTTTAAGTTCTTCCGGCGTAAAAACATTGTTGCCTTCAAAGGATACCGTCCCAAAGTCTACCTTTTCGCCTTCGCTTAAGTGGTAGGAAATTTCAGCCTCTGTTTTTTGTTCGTTAAAAGCTACTTGCGGTTGGGTGAGGTTAAATTCGCTATACCCTTTGTTGCGGCCATAGAGCATCATTTTAACCCAGTCTTTTTGTAAATTTTGTGGTTTAAATACTTTGCCGGGGCGGTTGGAGGCTTTTTTAATAATTTTTTTAACCGGAAGTTCGTCAATGCCCTCAATGGTAACAGAACCCACCCGTACGCGGTCGCCTTCCTGGATAATCAATTTTACATAGACTACGCCAAGGTCTTCTTTATAAGTCAGCTCATAGGAAATTTGGGCGTTGATGTAGCCTTTTTCGGCATATTTGGCTTTGATGCGTTCTAAATCGCTTTGGAGTTTGGTTTCGTTGAAAGGGTCTTTAATTTTAAGCGTCATGGCCTGGGTGATAGCCCCTTTGCCCAGGTGTTTGCGGCCCTCGTAGGAGAGGTGGTCAAAAATCGGTTTTTCTTCCACGATATACGTAATTTCGTGGCAAGGATATTTTTCGCCGTCCTCTTTGTCTTTGCGCATGCCGGCAATAGGAGTAATATCAATTTCTACGCGGTTAAAACTGCCTAAAGCGGAAATATCTTGGATATCTTCGGACACTTGCATACGGTCGTAACGTTCGCCTTTTTTGGCCGAAGCAGTTTTCAAGACCGTTTTTTTGCGGATATTTTTATGTCCGCTTACGGAAGTTTTGCAAATCATCCAAGGACCGTTGGGGTCCAGTTCAGCTTGCCCGGATTCTTCCGCGCGCGCGTACGAAAAAAGAAAGATGCCGGACAAAGCCAGCAAAATAAATCGGTTTGACAACGTATTTTCTCCCCTTAACAAAAAGCCCACACTCCATGATAAGCGTGGGCTAATTTTTGATCAAAAACTTATTTGGTCGGTCTTTTGGCCAGTCCGCTTTTGATGCAGCTGGTGCAGACGTACGCGGTTTGCGTTTTGCCGTCTAAGACCAATTTTTGTTTTTGCAAGTTGGGTTTGAAAGTCCGTTTCGTTCTCAAGTTAGAGTGGCTATAAGAACCGCCGGAGACGGAGGTTTTGCCACATACTGCACATTTATACGCCATAGTATCCTTCCTTAATTAAGATAAATTCAGCTTTTATATTCTAGTAAATAATTTGGGGACTGTCTAGTCCTGTATTTTAGTGGGTGGGAAAAACCGGCTTGCTAAAATAGATACTGCCAGCACCCCCACAATCACACCCAAAGACGCAAGTACCGGGATGTGAAATGCGTGTGAGAGTAGCATCTTCACTCCCACAAAGAACAAAATAACGGAAATACCGTATTTTAAATACGGGAATTTACCTGCCATCCCGGATAGCAAGAAATACAGCGAACGCAAGCCGATAATCGCAAAAATGTTAGAGGAATACACTAAAAACGTATCTTGCGTAATGGATAACACCGCCGGGATGGAGTCCACCGCAAAAATCAGGTCGCTCATTTCAATCACTAGTACGGCGGCCAAAAGCGGAGTCGCAAAGCGGCGGCCTTGTTCTAGCGTAAAGAAATTTTCGCCGTGGTAATCGGTTTTAAGCGGCATGATTTTTTTGAACACTTTTAAAATAAACGATTGCGACGGGTCAAAATTTTCATCCTCTTTTTGCAGTAGCATTTTAGCGGCGGTAAAAATTAACAGCGCGCCGAACACATAAATCGTCCAAGAAAACATGGAAATGAGTTGTACGCCTAAAAAGATGAATAAGAAACGCAATACAACGGCTCCTAAAATTCCCCATAACAGTGCTTTTGGTTGTAAATGGGGGGGAATAGCAAAGTAGCCGAAAATCATGATAAATACAAACATATTATCTACGGAAAGCGAGTATTCCAGTACATACCCGGTGTAAAACTCTAGTGCGTGATGCGGCCCCTCAAATAGCCAAATTGCGCCACCAAATAAAGCCGCAAGCGACACCCAAGCCGCTACCATGAGCCCGGCCTCTTTAAGGCTCACTTTTCCGTGATGTTTATTAAGAATGGTTAAATCAATAAATAAGGCCGCGATGACAATCACCCAAAACGCCGCCCACATGGCGATAGATACAGAAGTTGAAACTGGTTCCATAAAATGCTCCCTTTGATGTAGAAATTATAGCAATTTAATTGGACAAAGGTTTCACGTTTGATAAGCGTGCGCCGTTTTTGCTACAATACACTTACAATTTGAACTGTTTTTGGAACCATACGCTTTGTATGGGGTACTTTTGAGTTTCTCAAAAGTTCTACTCAAGTCCGAAAATAGCCGATAAAGGCATCTCCTCTTTAATCTGATCCATTAAAGGGAAATGCCTAGTGTTTGCTGTATTATACAGCAAGCCGCGGCTGTTGCTATTAAGACCTTGAGTAGACCTAATAGTACCGGCCGTTTTTGTGAATAGGTATGGTTTCAAAACGAGGAGTATTTATGAAGCCACGGCCTTTAGCACAAGCCAATGAACCGCAACAAAAAGCACTGTGTGAACTAGCCAAAATGCACCGGCAATTACAAGTCGGCAAAGCACGGTTAGCACGCATTCATCATTTGCAACAACTGCCTCTTGAAACGGAAATATCCTTACATAATTCCTTGGACAAAGTCTCTTACGAAATACACAAAGCTAGCTGTCAATTATTGGGGATAACTTGGGACGAATAAAATCGTAGCTAAAAAGGTCGTCGGCCACAAGTCGGCTCGTTGACCCTCGCCGCTCGCGGTACTCGCCTTGCGGCTCACAAGTTCGCACGCAAACTCGTACAACGCTGCGCCTTTCGACTCCCAACG
>CACZKQ010000096.1 GCA_902781765.1 uncultured Elusimicrobium sp.
GCCTGCGCAGGCGATTGCGAGAGCCTTTGGGCCGGTTTTCATCAGCGCCTTTAGGTCTGTTCCCAAGCCTGCCGAGAACATCAGCAGAACTACGCCGATTTCGGCGCATATGCTTAAAAAGTCGTTGAGCTTTACAATTCCGAGCACGCTCGGGCCGATTAAAAGTCCGGCGATAATCTCGCCGACAACCTGCGGAGCTTTCAGCTTGCGCGCCAAAAGTCCAAACGCCTTAGCAAAAATTACGATAATCGCGATATCCTTAAATATTGACAGTACGTCCAATTAAACTACATCTCCAAACAAATTACGTGAAATCGGGCGGATTGATATCCGCCCAATTGTTTTATTTAATTATATATCCAAATTATATATACAAGCCGTTAACGGTCTGTAAAAATTCTTTTAACGAATTAAGAATTATATCAACGCCGCCCTCACTGTCGCTCTCAATATTGAGCGGCATAATCGGGTCGTGTACCGAAAGTCTGAGCAAGAACCAGCCGTCGCCGTGGTCTTTGTCGAACGAAACGCGGATTCCCTCGCGGTTGTCGTCGGCAACGTTCCAGCCGTCCTTTGCCTCTGCATAGGCTGTGAGGTCGTTGATTATCCTCTCGCCGCAGGCTCTGAAGTCCTTTTCGGTGATTTTATAGCGGATTTCGCGGCTTTCGAGCGGTTCTTTAAGGCTTGCGGTAAGCTCGTCAAGCTCTCTGCCCTGCTGCCTGAGCTGAGCCGCCTTGATGATGATTTTGGTGCAGAGGTACGCGCCGTCGTCGAGAAAATAATTTTCCCTCATTGCGGCGTGTCCCGAGGTCTCGATTGCGAGAGGACAGTTAATGCCTTGTTCGTTGAGCTCGAGCGCCTTGTCAATAACGTTCTTATAGCCCCTGCGGTAGCGGTAATGCTTGCCGCCCAAACCGTTCTCGATAAACTCCTTTAGTCCGCTCGAGGTGATTGAGTCGGTGACAACGGTTCCGCCGTCGTTGCCCTCAAGCGCGATTGCCGCCGCAACAGCCACAAGGCGGTTACGGTTAATCTCGTTGCCCTTGCTGTCAACAGCGCCGCCGCGGTCAACGTCGGTGTCGAAGATTACGCCCAAGTCGGCGTTATTCTCGCGCACAGCCTCGCAAATTGAAGCCATTGCAACGCTGTCCTCGGGGTTGGGCACATGGTTGGGGAACATTCCGTCGGGTTCAAGGTAACGGCTGCCGGTGGTGTCCGCTCCCAAAACAGCGAGCACCTTGTCGGCGTAAAAACCGCCTGCGCCGTTGCCTGCGTCAACCACAATCTTAAAGCCCTTAAGCGGATGGTCGTAGTCGTCCGCGTTAACTTCCTTTTTAATTTTATCGCAAAGTCCGTTTGCGTAGTCAGTCATATAATCATAATTGGTTTTTGAGCCTTTTTCGCTCTCGTCGGGATGTGCGCCGTCCTGAGCGTACTGCAAAATTGCCTCGATATCGCTGCCCTCAAGTCCGCCGCCGCGCGTAAAAAACTTTAAGCCGTTGCGGTTATAGGGATGGTGGCTCGCGGTGATTTGCAATGCACCGTCGCAGGCTAAATCAACCGTCGTCATAAACATTGACGGAGTTGACGCGAGTCCGCAGCAGAGCACATCAGCGCCTGCGCGTACAAAGCGGTCTGTCACAACTTCCATAATATGGGGGCCTGAAATACGGCTGTCTCTGCCGACGGAAATTTTAAGCTCATCCGCAGGCTTGCCCACCTTTTTTGAGAGCCAAAGCACAAAGCCGTCCGCCAAATCAGCGACAACTTCATTGGTCAGATTAACGCTCTGCCCCTCGACGCCTTCGACAGCAACGCCTCGGATATCCGTTCCGCTTTTGAACTGTTTATAAAAATCATTCAGCATAATGTTCTCCCCTATCCTTAATTTATACTTATTTTACCACATTTGTTTGTAAATCTCAACAATAAAACGCTTTTGTACCGCCAAAAACGCGATTTAAAATAAACTTTGGCAAATCACACTTTGTTTTTGAATTTTGCAAAAATTAGTTGTGAAAAATGCTCATACAAAGGTAACAAACCTGTCGCATTGTAATTGTTTGGAAATATTTTGTCGTAAGGTTTGCACAATTTCTTTGATTATAGTTTGTACATTATTGACATCATTTTGGCAATTCGACCAAAGCGCAGGGCTGTTTTTTGTTGACTTTTTCGATTTTTGGAGTATAATAATAATTGTCAAGTCAATAGTCCGCTTGACTATCGGCTATTCACCGTACTTACTCGGGTAACAACTGAATATTAAATGTCGATATGATGATCATTATTGCCAAATGGTAAATGGCGCACATATCGGTTAGCTCCTCATGAGTTAATCAGAAAGATAAGGAGGAATATTTATGACAGTAGCAGAGGCGAAAAAGTTGTTCGCGTATAAAAAAGAACCGGCAAAAAAGCCGGAAGAAGGGAATCTTATGGAAAATAATAAAAATTCGGAATTACCGGAAGAAGTAAAATTAACAGATACTATACCACCCCATCCTGCTCCTGAAAATACAGCTACGGATGATTTACCGGAAATTACTATTCGTACCAAGCAGGAAGATCCGGAATCGCTGGAAAAGACGTTTAATCTTACCACAACGATTGACGAAAACGTCTTGCGTTCGCAATATCAAAAATCTTTCCATAATACCCAAGATCCTAAGCCGCAACACCATGCAAAACCGAATATGGTTCCCCCTGCAACGCCTCATACTACTATTCGTTTAAAAAAACGCCCGGAACCCGTACCGCCGCAAATGCCTAGTATGCCGGTAATACCTCCCGTTTCGGAAAATACGATGCTGCGCTTGAGACGTAAAGCAGCTCCGGCTGCTCCAAAAGCTCCCGGAGTGCCTCCTACGCCGGCTGCACCTGTTGCCCCAAAGACTCCGGCGAACAAGCCCACCCCGGTACCGCCGCCAACAAGTGTCGTAAAAAAGCCGGTAGAACCGGCCGTGCAATCGCCCATGGCACAGGCAAATAAAACCGTATTTGAAAAAACGACCACCATTGATCATTCTATTGAGTTACCGCTCTCGGAATTAAAAAAACATAACTGGCCGTTAGAGGTGCCTTTATTGCCGACCTACACGCTGGAAAATATGGTCATGTCCGTCAACCGTTTTGCGCATGCAACGGCTATTTCGGTTATTGAAAACCCCGGTAGGCTTTACAACCCGCTCGTACTCCATGGCCCTACCGGAACGGGAAAAACTCACTTTTTAAACGCGATGGCCTATGCTTTTTCTAAGAAAATCGGGCAAGAAAATATTTTCATGACCAATGGGGTTCGTTTATCCCGCGGAATTCAACGTTATGTCATGGAAGGTAACATTGAAAAATTTGAAAAATTCATGGATACCGTTAAAATCTTGCTAATTGACGATATCCACTTGCTGGCAATTAACGAACAAAACCGCAAGCATATTTCGGCTCTGTTAAATAAATTTTTACGGGAGCAAAAACAAATTGTCATTACGTCCAAATATCCGCCGGAAAGTTTGGCTAAATTAGAGGAACTGATCCGTTTCCGTTTAGATTCCGGCTGGATTAGTGAATTGAAGCCTGCAGGCGGAAGCACGCACCTGAAAATTGTTAAAAAAATGTTGTTAGATAACGGGGCCGACTTAAGTGATGCACAAATTGCATCATTCTTCGGGGATGCACGCATGACACTTAGTACGATTATGCGTAATATCCATCGGATTAAAGTATTGGAAAATTTAATCTTTCCGCAACTGGAAGAAGCACAACGCTCGCAAGCTGCCCTTTTTGAAAAATTACTGGCCCCAACCGGCGAAGATCCCACCAGTGAACTCATTACCCGCACACCGGATGATATCACCACCATTTCAACAGTTGGTAACGGCGAGTGGGGGCGCATTGGTTTCTTTTATCCTCAAAACAGTGCCCACATGATGAACTGGATGGTTTATGCACTGCAACAACGGGCCAAAGAATTAGGCGTGCCCGGAGGATTTGATATTGCGGTTCGCTCTTCGTATGCAACGGAGAATATTATTTCTTCGGCTTTTAAAATTGCCAACCTTTGTGATAATAAAAAGCTTCAAGGAGCTGTCATTTTAGGGCCGACGTTACATACCTGCGACCCGTCCGTGCGGGAAAATTTCTATGATATCTTAACCCACATGTTAGAAATCATGCTTATCCGTTGTGGAATTATCAACGCAGAAGAAGCTCAAAAACCCAGCACGTACGTAAAAATTATTTCTGAACTGTTGAGGTAATGTATGAAAAAAATAATGGTATTACTAGCAGTTATTTTTACGTTGGGAGCATGTACCTCGTCGCTAAAAACAGCCGTTAAACAAGGCACTATTGCCCCGGCATTTAACGATACGTTATTAAGTTCGGATTATTTATGGGTCCGCGGTTTCGGCGCACCTAATCCGGCACATACTACCGACTCCCAACGCCGCATTATGAGCCGCGAAGCGGCAATTGCCCATGCCTATCAGCGGGCGAGCGAAGTGCTCTACGGAGCTAATTTAGAATCTAATGTGCAAGTTGTAGATGCAGTTTCGGTAGGGAGTACGATTGATTCTTCTTCTCAGGGTATCATTCAAAATATGGAACTCATCTCCACGGAATATATGGAAGACGGTGGTTGCAGTGTAATCATGCGTTTATCGCGCGAGCAACTTAAAAAAGCCGGTCTTGACCCGGAGGGTAAAAAATGAAAAAACTGTGTTTAGTTGCGTTGGTTTCACTGGTTACGTTAGGGGCTTGTTCGTCTATGCGAATTGGGCCCAAGGGAGAAGGCGAATATGTTATAGCCGAATCCCTTGTTCCTTATGATGAAAATAATTTGCGCCAGATGCGTAAGGAAGGCGTTCTCGCCGCCCAGAAAGCAGCTGTAGAAAAAGTAGCCGGGATTTTTATTTCTTCCGCTACCACCGTGGACCAGGCACAACTTGTGGAAGACAAGATTACTTCTAAAACGGCTGGATTTATTCGCAGAAGCCATGTACAAAAAGCCTATCGCAAAGGGGACGACTGGTATACCAAAGTCAAAGCGATGGTACTGGTAAAAGATATTGGGGAAATCATCAAACAAAGCGAATCGGATGCGTTTGCCAAAAAAACAACCATTTTAGTAGCGTCCCGCGAAATGAACGGCGAAGATATTTCGCTCAAGCAAGATTGCAAACAAGCTATTTACCGCGCACTTAAAAACCAGCCGTACGCACTTGTTAACGGAGATAATTTGAGCCAAAATAATATTGAAAATCCAAACTCCACTATTGATAAAGCGCGTAGTGAAGGAGCGCGTTTTGTGATTGTGGCTGACGTACAAACAAATCCGTTAGAAAACCTGGTCACCACCTTGCCTTCTCCTTTCAAAAGCTATCGGGCCCGCGCCAAT
>CACZKQ010000097.1 GCA_902781765.1 uncultured Elusimicrobium sp.
TGAAAGGGGGGAAAGTAGGTCTTTTCGGGGGTGCCGGGGTAGGAAAAACCGTTCTTATTATGGAGCTTATCAACAACGTAGCGCGTGAGCACCACGGCAGTTCCGTCTTTGGCGGGGTAGGTGAACGTAGCCGCGAAGGAAATGATTTGATGTTAGAGATGAGCGAGTCCAAACTTTCCGATGGAAGTACCGTATTAGATAAAACGGTTCTCGTTTATGGACAGATGAACGAACCGCCAGGGGCGCGTGCGAAAGTGGCCTTGACGGCACTTACACAGGCGGAATATTTTCGCGATGTAAAAGGGCAAGACGTGCTTTTATTCTTAGATAATATCTTCCGCTTTGTGCTTGCTAACTCCGAAGTATCCGCTTTGCTTGGACGTATGCCTTCTGCAGTAGGTTATCAGCCTACGCTTAATACGGAAATCGGCGCACTGCAAGAACGTATTACATCTACCAAAAAAGGCGCCATTACATCCATTCAGGCCGTTTATGTACCCGCAGATGATTTGACCGACCCTGGTGTGGCCGCTACATTTACACACTTGGATTCTACCTCTGTATTATCGCGTCAAATCGCCAGCTTGGGGATTTATCCAGCGGTAGATCCGTTGGAGTCTACCTCGCGTATTTTGGATCCGCGCGTCATTGGGCAAGAACATTACGACGTTTCCCAAAGCGTGCGCCGCGTGCTTCAAAAATATAAAGATT
Source organism: uncultured Elusimicrobium sp. (assembly GCA_902781765.1). GTDB lineage: Bacteria > Elusimicrobiota > Elusimicrobia > Elusimicrobiales > Elusimicrobiaceae > Avelusimicrobium. Next base: position 712 of record CACZKQ010000097.1, read on the forward strand.
TGCAGGATATTATTGCCATTTTAGGTATGGACGAATTATCGGACGAAGATAAAAAGACCGTCGGCCGTGCGCGGCGTATCCAGAAGTTTTTGTCGCAACCGTTCTCTGTGGCGGAACAATTTACCGGCCACCCGGGAAAATATGTTAAATTGGCCGATACTATTAAAGCTTTTAAAGGTATTGTGGACGGCGAATATGATCATATCCCGGAATCGTGTTTCTATATGTGCGGCGGCATAGAGGATGTGTTGGCTAATTACGAAAAAGTAAAAGATAACGAATAATTATGACTGAAAAACTACGCCTCAATTTGGTAACGCCCGAGAAACAACTTCTTGAAAATGAAGAAGTTGATTTTGTGGCCTTGCCTGCTTTGCTGGGTGAAATGGGTATTTTACCGGGGCATGTGGATATGCTTGTTCAGCTGGGGATGGGTTCGTTACGTTATAAAAAGGGCGGAGCCGAAAGTGAATTTGCCGTCTTGGGCGGTTTTGTGGAAATTGTGGAAAATACGGTTAATGTATTTGCCGAAGGTGCCGACCTAGCTGAAGAAATTGATGAAGAAGCTGAAAATCAAAAAATCAAAGCTGCAAAAGCTTCTTTATCTAACAAAGATGCGGATATTGATTTTGAGCTTGCGGAAATGGAGCTTAAACAGTCTATTGCGCGTATGAAAGTCAAACGCCGGCGTCATTAAAAATAATTTGTTGGAATAAAATTAAAATAATTCGTTAAGGAGAAAATAAAATTATGAATAGAACCCCTGGAACTGTAAATTGGACGGCTATTTTTATCCCGTTCTTTTTACTGGCTTGTTTGTTTCTAGCATTTGGCTCGTACTTTACGGTATCGGCCGGGAACGTAGCGGTGAAATTACGTTTCGGTAAGTTAATCGGTGCCTACGGAGAAGGTATCCATTTTAAGGTGCCGTTAGTGGATTCGGTGGAGAAATTTTCCGTACGTATCAAAAAAGATTCGTTTGACACAGAAGCGTTTTCCAAAGATTTACAGACGGTTGGACTTACGCTTGCTATCAACCACCGCATTTTGCCCAACACGGTAGAATCCATTTACCGCAACTTGGGGCCGGAATATACTACCACTGTTTTAAAACCCATGGTAGAAGAATGGACGAAAGCTGTTATCGCTAAATATTCGGCGGATAGCTTGATTTCCAACCGTATCCAAGTAGCCAAAGAATTGGACGAAATTTTAAAAGCAAAAATGGCGGAAAAAGAAGTAATTGTTTCCGATATTGCCATTACGAATTTTGAATTTTCCAAACAATTCTTACGTGCGGTAGAAGAAAAACAAATTGCCGAACAGGAAGCCAAACGCGCTACAAACTTGGTAGAAAAAGTAAAGAAAGAAGCTGAACAAAAAATCTTACAAGCGGAAGCGGAAGCCAAATCGCTTCGGTTGCAACGTGAAGTGGTTTCGGACAATTTGATTAAGCTTCGCCAAGTGGAAGCGCAATTAAAAGCCATCGAAAAATGGGACGGACGGATGCCGACGTATATGGCCGGAAACCAAATGCCCTTTGTGATGACGAAATAACGACTGTTGTTACCTTCTATTACTTGCAGAAAAGCGGCAATAATAAATTGCCGCTTTTCTTGCTATCAAGTGCCAACAATTTGCCACATTTGAGCATCTTTGCACCGCCTGTTCCTTGACGTAGCTAGCGCTACGCCTAAGCGGGACACTTGCGGTGCAAATCCATCTCAAATCTGACAAATCAGGGCGAACTTCTACCAAGTCAGTCTAATCTAAAATGATGTACAATAACGACTGTTGTTACCTTCTATTACTTGCAGAAAAGCGGCAATAATAAATTGCCGCTTTTCTTTAATCAGGCAAAACAATTTTCCAAATTCTGTTTATTTTGCACGATAAATCTTTAATTTAAGCAACCTATTACCTTTCTAAAAAGTTATAATAAACCGTATGAAAACTCTTCTAAAAATAAGTTTATTTGCGGTGCTGGGGGTAGTTATTTACTACTTTGCTTGTTATCAAACACCTGAACAAAAAGAATTTAAAAAGACGTTCGCCTCTGCCGAGAAAGGGGATAGTTCTGCGCAGTTGCGTTTGGGTGATTTTTACGTGCAAGGATATGGCACAAAGTCTAATCCGCAGCAAGCGTTAGCATGGTATCGTAAATCTTTGCAAGACGGAAATACAGAAGCTTCTTGGAAGTTGGCTCAATTCTATGTGCAACAGCAAAACTGGAATGAAGCCGCCGCCTATCTTCAATTAGCCGCGCAAGATGGACAAGCAGCCGCGCAAAACGAACTGGGCCATTTTTACGAAGAGGGATTAGGCGGTCTTCCTAAACATAAAGGACAAGCCTTTTATTGGCGTAATTTGGCGGCGCAACATGGAAATCAAAATGCGCTTATGTGGCTTAAAAAAATAGAACGAGAAGATCCCAATTTTTACGAGCAGGAAAAGCAATTTTTAAATAATTTGCAACTTGCCCAAAACGAAGAAGTAGATGCTATGTTGCAAGTAGCACGTGCGTATCAATTCGGGGTGGAAATTCTACCGGATATGCAGCAAGCAAAAAATTGGCTTAATAAAGCTTGGCAACAAGGCCAAGAGCCGCAAGTTGGATATGAATTAGCAAAATTTTATCTAACGAAAGAAAATGTTTTGGCAGATGAAGAACAAGGGATTTCGTTACTGGCGGAACTGGCCAATATCCCGTATGCTCCGGCCCAATACGATTTAGGTGAACGCGCCTATCAGCAAGAACCTCCCAATTATAAAGATGCGTTTGCGTGGTTTTCCAACGCGGCGGCTAACGGTTTGGCGCGTGGGCAGTATATGACGGGTGTTATGCTAATGCAAGGGCAAGGCATGACCCGCTCTGTACCGCTTTCCATTCAATTTTTTGAACAAGCCGCCGCGCAAGAGGATCCTTCGGCCCAATATGTGTTAGGACAAATTTATTACAAGGGATTAGGCGTAACGCCGAATAGAAAAAAGGGAGAAGAATTCCTGCAACGCGCCGCCAAAAACGGAAGCGTTCCTGCCCAAAGTTTTTTAGAAAATATAAGTAAGTAAACTTTACTTCGTTATCGTTTTAATAGTACCCGTTGATACATTGTAATCAATAATGCGTAATTGTTTAGGTGTGTTGGCAGTTTGAGGAACACAAATTGCCGCTAAAACCCGTTGAATCCCGTAAGCAAGCAAGCCGCCTTCTAAATTGCTGATGGTAATAGGTTGTCCGCTATTAGTAGAGGTTTGCAACGCGGCCACTTGAATTCCTTGTTCGTTGTAGGCTCCGGCCATAAATAAATATTCGTTAGGATTAAGTTCTCCTATTTTCACTCCGCGAAATAAGATATTTCCCGTTTGAGAAGTTGTATTTGGATAACCAAGCGGGGTGTTCATGGCAGTACGTTTTTCTTCTTGTTCCTTTGCAATGTTCAGTGCTTTTTTTGCAGCCAACGCTTCAACACGTTTTTTATCGTTAAGTTGTTTAAAAATGAGTTGGCGCTCTATACGGGCGGCAATTGCTTCCGGGGAATTCGTAAAATGCGACAGGGGGATTCTTCTAGATGCAGGGATTCTTGGTGTATGCACAATATGCATATAGGTGTTTTTTAGTCCTGCGCGCTGTGCTGCTACAATTTGCGGGCTTTTCGGGATATGTCTTAGGACAGCCTGAGCCCAGGACAAAGGGGCCGATAAAAACAGTACAACTAACAAACCACAGAAGGTATAGTAATTCTTGTACATGTATCTCCTCGCAGCTACGTTTGACCAAGATGTCTGCGTATTTTTTTCTACAGGGCAGGTCGTTTCTGTAGGTGAAAAAATTTTTTCCGGTACGCTTCTGTTTTTATTGTAGGACATTTTTAATTTTTTCGCTTAAAAATTTGGACCTAATTTTTTTCTGGGTCCAAAAGATTTTTAGAATGATTCAAAATTAGCACTCTAAAAAAGGGGTTGACAAAAATAAAATAATTGCATATAATTTTAGCAGAGGCATAAAAAGAGTGCTAAATAAAACGTCTGTTTCAGACGGAAGGAACTGAAAATGAGAATCCTAAAACCGGAAGTCGCCAAAGCGCGCAAGGAAAAAATTTTACGTTGGGTGGTGCAACAATATGTGGAAACGCGCCGCCCGGTTGGCTCGCATTTAATTGCATCTTCTGCGCTACCGGATGTCTCCAGCGCAACGATTCGCAACATTATGGCGGAGCTGGAAGAAGAAGGGTATCTTTATCAGCCACATACTTCCGGCGGAAGAATTCCTACGGATAAAGCGTACCGTTATTATGTAGATTATTTGGCCAATGTGCAAAAAATGGCCGCGCAAGAAAAAGCTCGCATAGAAGAAGCGTATGATGCGCGTGTGAGTCAAGTAGATAATATGATGGTACAAACTTCGCGGCTACTGGCTATGCTTTCGGGCGCGGCAGGATTTGTATACACCTCTAACGTGCAGGACCAACGGGTGCAACGGCTTGATTTTATTCCGCTTGCACCAGAGGCCGTATTGGCGGTGTTGGTTACACAGGCTGGAGCTGTTCGCCATTGGCCGGTGCGGACAAATCAGATCATTAGTCCTTCTCGGTTGCGCATTTTAAGCCGGTTTATCAATGATGAAATTGCCGGCCTGAACATTTATAAGAATGA
>CACZKQ010000098.1 GCA_902781765.1 uncultured Elusimicrobium sp.
AAAAAACAAATCACTCTTTTGTTTTTATCGTCGTAAAAAACGACAAAAATGGACTTGACAATGTTTTAAAAAATACAAAAAAGGAGCGATCCTGAAACAAGTTCAGGATGACGACTTGGAGGACCAGGGTGACGATAATATAAAAGTTCTCTAAAATAAGGTCATTCCGTACTTAATACGAAATCTCTCCTTATTCGTTTTTAAAAGCGATAGAAATGCTGAATCAAGTTTAGCATGACCTTTTGTTTACGCCGTGCAGAACAGACTACCCTAACAAATGCGCAGATGATTTTTTCAGATTTGCGATAGATTTGCACCGTAAGTGGGCCGCAAGGCGTAGTGGTAATTACGTCAAGGCCCAGTCGGTGCAAAGATGTCCAAATATGGAAAATTGTATCGCCGGAAAGCAACTCAACCCAAAACTTTTTTGTTTTGGGTTGTGCGTAAAATAGAACATAACAACAGTTGTTCTCACACAAAAAACACCCCGGCATAAACCGGGGCGTTTTTTGCTTCACAGATTTTTCACTTACTATTAGGCCGCTTTCACCACGTCCACCAATTTCTTGAAGGACACCGGGTCTTTAATCGCCATTTCGGCTAACATTTTGCGGTTAAGCGTAATGTTGGCTTTGGCAAGCCCGCTGATGAATTTGGAGTAAGACAAACCTTCTTCCCGTACGGCTGCGTTGATACGCATAATCCACGTTTGGCGGTAAGTGGTTTTTTTGTCTTTGCGGTCTACGTACGCATGCACGCCGGATTTATCCAACTGCTGCGTAGCCATGCGTAAGCGGCGGGATTTATCTCCGTAATAACCGCTGGCGCGTTTGAGTACTTTTTTCTTTCTTGCGTGTCTGGGAACGCTGAATTTAATTCTCATGTTTCTATCCTCTTATTTGGCCATGGGGAGATATTTTTCCAAGATCTTCCCTTTGTTGGACTCGGGCGTGATGACGCCGGTCTTTCTCATGTCGTGTTTTCTGGAGGCAGAAACAGGTGTTAGTAAGTGTTTTCTGCCGGCTTTGCGATGGGTAAATTTACCCGTGGCGGTTTTACGAAAACGTTTTTTACCGCCGCTGTGATTTTTTAATTTAGGCATTTTGTCATCCTTAATTAGTTTTGATTCTTTTTATACAACCTATGCCGGGAGCCGGTCAAGCCCCGCACACAGTCCCTTCAAAAAGAACCTGAAAAATCTATTTTTCGTTTTTGGGGACAAACGTCATGGACATCCGGTTCCCCAGTTGCTGCAGTCCGCCGTCTACCGTAGCGAGCGGCTCTAAACGTGCAGCTGTATTATTTAAAATTTCAATACCCAAGTCTTTATGTTGGTTTTCACGTCCGTGAAACACCACCACAAAACGCACTTGGTTTTTCTTGCGTAAAAACTCTTCAATTTGACGAACTTTCACTTCCAAATCGTGCGGTGCAATGCGCGATTTAATACGCAGTTCTTTAAGCGTTACCTTTGCCTGTTTCCTTTTCGCTTCGCGCGCTTTCTTTTCCTGTTCATACACATACTTATTGTAATCAAGTATCTTGCAGACAGGAGGTTGGGCGTTGGGTGAAATTTCCACTAAGTCCAACTCTTGCTCTTTGGCAAGGGCAACTGCTACGGCGATGGGTTTTATCCCAATCATCGTGCCGTCGGAATCAATCACGCGCACTTCGGCCGCGCGAATATTATGGTTTCGGCAATACAAATCTTGTTTGTATACTCTTCTGTTATCGAATCTGGCCATTTAATTATTCTTTGCAAAAAATAGTCCCTTAGGGGACTACTATATTATACCAACTTCCTCTAAAAAGTGTCAATTTCCATGAGAAGAAGAATTTTCTACTGATTTTTGTTCCCAAGGGCGGATACATTTCCCCAGCTCTTTACTCCAGGTATATCCGGCAGAACCGATACAACCATGCTTGTCCCGATCGGCTCCAACAAGACCTTTGTGCGTACCGGAACAAGCCGCTAGCAAAAACAAAAACAACATTCCAATAATGATTTGTTTCATAGTTACATTGTACATAAAAATCCCCCGCATAGGCTGCGGGGGATTTTTAAAACGGATTATTTACGAACACCCTTCCACAACGGAAATACCAGTTGTGTTGAAAGTTGTTGCCAGAACGGAACTTTCCAATTAAAAGTCCCTCGTTGGGAAAGATTTCCTTTTAACTGACGTTCAATCGCTTCTTCGCGAGCTTTGGCCATTCGTTCATACCGGGAGGCTTTATCATACTGCTTTAATGCTTTAGCAAGTAAGGCCATGTCCATATAAGGAGCTTTGGACGGATTTAACTCGGCTACTTTTTCAAAATCTTGCAAAGCCCAATGAGCGGCTTCGTGGCTGACAATTTCGTATTCGCCTCTCGTAACATCCATCACTGCCCCTTGATCTAAAAGAACAGAACCGCGCAAAAAGAACATGTGCGGAGTATTTGGGCTAAGCTCAATGGCTTTATTCGCAAAACGAATTGCATTGGCCGCATCATGTGCGTTTAACGGAACAAATGAGTCAAAATCAAATTCTTCCGGTTGCGTAAAATATACTACTGCGGCGTTAAAATAACCGGCATAGCTTTTGCATTTTCCTGCTTGCTCTACGGCAATTTTCGCAATAGAAGCTTTTTGTTCCGCAGAACTAAAAGCTCCCGCGTCGTTAATAAATAACGGTAAAAATTCACAACGGCGTAATTTAGAAACCACTTGCCGTTCGGTTAAATTACCGTCCCACAATTCCGAATTGGTTTGAGCGCAAATCGGTAAAATTCCCATTACAAATAAACAACCTAATACAGCTACTATGTTTTTCATGTGTCCTCCTGTATAATTATATTTTAGTGAATATTATCGTCGGAAACAATAGGTCATTGGGCCTGAAAAAATCTAGGTCTTTTGACCTATATTTTGATGCAAAGAATGCTTTTCATGCGCTTATTTTATGCATTTTGCACACTGTTTTCCTTTCGTAGATACATGGACTCTCCCAGCCAAATTTGCTAGAATAAAATAAATCTTTTACAATTTTTACTGGGGAGGAATCTATGAGTAATCGCAGAATGGCCCGAGAATGTGCCTTACAATCACTCTACTATGCTGATAGTGCTAAAACGAGCGACGCTGATTCCTTAACCCGGTATGCCGCCGATTTCAAAAAAGAACTGGGCGATTGTTACGGATTTTGTGAAGATTTAATTCAAGGAACTACCGCTCATTTGTCCCAAATTGACAAACTGGTTTCCTCTTATGCTAAGAATTGGACAATTGCACGTATGTCCGTAGTGGACCGTTCCATTTTACGTATGGCCACTTACGAAATGGTTTTTAGCCAGGAAAAGACCCCCGTCCCAGCCATTATAGACGAAGCAATTGAACTTGCAAAAAAATACTCTACCGAAAATTCCAGCAAATTTATCAACGGCTTATTAGACCAACTGAAAAAAGAGCGGAACTAATCGTATGAATCCAAAGGAAGAAATTGAACGGCTTAAAAAACTGATCAATTATCATAATAATTTGTACTACAATTTGGATAATCCCGTCCTTTCCGACACGCAATACGACGAGCTTTATAAGCAATTAAAAGATTTAGAAGAAGCGTATCCGCAATTTCGTACGAAAAATTCGCCGACACAGCGCATTGGAGGTAAAGCTTCTAATGCATTTGGAGCCGTTGAACATATGGTTCCTATGATGTCGCTGGATAATTCTTACTCTGCCGAAGATATACGAGCTTGGTACGAACGCGCCGAAAAAATTTTACAACGTACTGATTTTGAAATGGTAGTGGAAGGAAAAATTGACGGCGTCTCTTGTTCGCTCACCTATGAGGACGGTCAACTGGTGCAAGCAGCTAGCCGCGGGGACGGTAAAATCGGCGAAGATATTACCGCCAATGTGCTAACTATTAAAAATATTCCACACAAGTTGCCCAACGCGCCACAAGGAAGTTTAGAAATCCGCGGAGAAGTATATCTAAATAAAAAAGATTTAGAGGCACTAAACGAACTACAACAACTTAAAAACGAGCCTGTCTTTGCAAACACGCGCAACGCCGCATCCGGTTCTTTACGTCAAAAAGACCCCACACTAACGGCCCAGCGGCCACTTCGTTTTTTTGCACACTCGTTTGGAACGGGAAATATCGCGCAAGAAAGTTTCAGCGACTTTATAGATGCTTGCAAAAATTGGGGATTTTCCGTCTGCCCGGTACGCACAAAAACTACGCAAATTTCCGACGTAATTCGTTTTTATAATGAATTTGCAAATTCACGTCATCAGTTGCCGTTTGATGTAGACGGCCTCGTCGTAAAAGTAAATCGTTTTGCAGAGCAGCATATCTTGGGCGTTACCGCCAAAAGTCCGCGCTGGGCGATTGCCTTTAAATACCCCGCCCCGCAAGCAACTACTACGCTGAAAAATGTTGTTTTCTCCGTAGGCAGAAGCGGGATTATTACTCCGGTAGCCGAATTGGAACCTGTGCCTTGCGCGGGCGTGATTATCGCCAATGCCACCTTACATAATTTTGACGAAATTGCCCGCCTCGGCGTGCGCGTGGGCGACCGCGTGATTATTGAACGCGCCGGCGAGGTAATCCCCAAAATCGTAAAAGTGGTAGAGCGCAAAGGCACACACGATATTTTGCCGCCGAGCACTTGCCCTTCGTGCGGCGGGCCGGTGTATAAAGAGGCGGAGGAAGTGGGGCTTTATTGCACCAATCCGTCGTGCCCGGCGCAGTTGCGTGCGCGCTTGTTGCACTTTTCCTCACGCGATGCCATGGACATTGACGGCCTGGGGGATGCGATTATGGATGCGCTGTTAGAGCGCGGATATATCAACGAATTTTCGGATATTTACGACCTTAACTTTTTACACTTATTAAGTTTGGAAAATTTTAAAGATAAACGCGCGCAAAATTTACTGGATGCCATTGAAGCCAGTAAACAAAAACCTCTTTCTAAACTGCTTTTTGCCTTGGGAATTGCCTTTGTAGGCGAAAAAACGGCCGAAATTTTAGCAGACCACTTCCGCACGTTAGATGCTTTGAAAAATGCCACCTTGGAAGATTTACAAAAGATTCCGGAAGTAGGATTAAAAGTATCGCAAAGTATTTATGATTTTTTCCGTAATCCAAAAGCGGTAGAACAAATTGAAAAATTACGCGCACATGGGCTTAATTTCACCCAACCGGCCAAACAAAAATCAGGTAATATCTTAGATGGGAAAACACTCGTTTTTACCGGCGAACTTAAAAGTATGACGCGCACCGAGGCCGAACGATTAGCCCACCAATATGGCGGGAAAACGAGCGGGAGCGTGTCTAAAAAAACGTCGTATGTAGTAGCC
>CACZKQ010000099.1 GCA_902781765.1 uncultured Elusimicrobium sp.
GGAGTCATCAACGCGCTCATCACTGCGGTAGGGCTCCCGAGGCAGGAGATGATGAACACACCGGGCGCGATAGTGCTGGGCATGGTCTACGACTTCCTGCCTTTCATGATACTGCCTATCTACAACACTGTTTCGAAGATAGACAATCACCTCATAGAGGCAGCGTATGACCTCGGAGCCAACAAGTCGAAGGTATATACAAGCGTTATATTGCCCCTTGCTGTGCCGGGCATCGTATCCGGAATAACCATGTTGTTACAAGAATTTGTCGTTCCGCCACTTAATATAAAAGCAAACTACATCTATTATACGCGCTTAAAACCACATCCCAATTATAACCAATATTTGGAAAATGATGTACTTATTAAAATCACTCCCAATCAAATGCTCTATGCCAAAGAAGTAGATTTAACAGCCGGGAAAATGACACACGTGTCTGTAGATACGTATAACGACCAATGGAATATCGCCAACCAAATTGTGGCGGATCAACTAATTTGGGATAACGACCAACAACAATGGCTTTTTTCCAACGGAATCCGCCGTACGTTTGTAAGCAATACGGACACACAAGAAGAAGCCTTTGACTCCCAACCCGCGCCACTTACGATTCATCCCAAAGATATGTCTATTGGCCGGGTAGATGAGGACTTAATGGGTATTCGCGATTTAACAAAACGCATCCATTTTCATAAAAAAACCGGGCTTGCTTCCTACTCCGCAGAAACGTTCCGGCAAGCCAAATTAGCAACACCGTTGGCTACAGTTGTTATGTGTCTGCTGGGGATGCCCTTTGCCATTAGCACGCGGCGCAAAAGCAAAATCATAAATATTATAGCTTCTATGGTCATCGCGTTTACTTTTTGGTGGCTAATGTCCATGTGTACTTCTATGGGGGAAAATGGATATATTAGTCCGTTTTTAGCCGGTTGGGGGCCGGTGCTGATTTTTAGCGTAGTGGTGTTTTTTGAATTTAAGTGGCTACGACTATAATATACAAGAGGACGATAAACAAAACGCAAGTCGTAAAAGACTTGCGTTTTGTTTATCGTCAACGGATTGTTTGTAACTATTCCTTTAAAATAACGCGTTCCACAGCCGCCACCAACTCACCAGAATCAAACGGCTTATAAAGTACACCGTCCGCTCCGTTTTTTTGTGCTTCCGCAAGTACATTATCCTGGCGCAACCCCGTTACCACAAGCACTTTCGTACGCGGATATTCCTTCTTGATGCGAATCAACATATCCAGGCCGCTTTCATTCGGGAAAAAAACGTCCAGCAGTACTAAATGTACCGAATTTCGTTTTAAACCGTCAAATAACTCTTGGCTGTTCTGCGCTTCCAACACTACCTGAAAGCCGGAAGACTCCAACACATTTTTCAGTGCTGAACGTAAAATACCGGAATCATCTGCAAGGGCAATTTTCATCATCTTATTTCAAATAGGGAGTAACCAGTTTTTCGCCAAAGTCAATCAAAGATTGCGTGTCTTTTTTGACAGCCGTTTCGGCATAAATGCGTACGACAGGTTCTGTGCCGGAAGGGCGAATCAACTCCCATTCATCATTATCTAACCAAATTTTCAATCCGTCAAATGTAGTAATCTCCGTTACTTTGCGATTATTTATCTTTTTTGGAAGTTTCTTGCGCATTTTTTCCGTTAGCAGGGCTTTATCCACCGGTTTTGTTAAAGGCAAATCTTTGCGTAAATAAACCGAAGCACCATACTGCTCGGCTACCAAAGCACAAAGCTCGCTGGCCTTTTTGCCAGAGACGGCCATCACTTCCAAAAAAGCAAGTGCTACCGTCAAGCCATCTCGGTCCGGTAAATTTCCTTTCCACGCAAAACCGCCCGATTCTTCCACCCCAAAAGCAACATCCTCTAAAGCCATGCGTTCTGCCACATTCTTAAAACCCACATTCACTTCCTCAAACAACATATTATGCTCACGCGCAATTCGTTTGAGTAAATAGCCCATGGATATGGTTTGGACAATTTTTCCTTTAAGTTTTTTGTGTTTAATAAGATAGTTGCATAAAACAGCTGCAATCATGCAAGGGGTTAGGTAATTCCCTTTTTCATCAATAAGGGCTACGCGGTCCCCATCGCCGTCAAACGCAATTCCCAGTGCTGCTTTTTGAGCAACGACTGTTTTTTTAAGCGTAGATAAATTTTTTTCTACCGGCTCTGGTTGTTCACCACCAAAAGTAGGATCCTGTTCTGCACGTAACGCAATTACTTGTTTAGCTGGAATAATTTTTTCCAGATAGCCCGAAGCCGCCCCATGCATATAGTCTATGACTACTTTGCCCTTAAACGTTTTAAGTTTCTTTAAATTAACATGGGATGAAACATATTTAAAATAAACATCTGTTAAACTCTTTTGCTCCGCCTTTTGACCATAAAGCGAAAGCACCGAATTTGCATCAACTAATTCTTCTACTTCTTTCGTCAAACGAGAGGAAGCCGCCCCTCCTGCAATTTTAATTTTGATTCCATTATACTGGGCCGGGTTGTGGCTCGCGGTTACAATCACACACATCCAAAATTTACTGATACTTAAGCAAGAAGCCACCGGGCTGGAAATCGGTTCACTAGATAAAGTAACGTCTATTTTATTAGAACGAAAAATGCTAGCAATATCAGCGGCAAATAAGTCGGACATAAACCGGCAATCGTAGCCTACGAAAACTTTCGGTAATTTGCCATTTTCATCACTGGGGGCATTTTCGCTGATATAATCCGCAAGCGCTTGAGCAGCTCTTCGCACATTTTCAAAAGTAAAATCCCAAGCAATAACGCCTCTCCAGCCGTCCGTACCAAATTTAATTTCTGTTGCCATACATTCTCCTAATAATAAGGTAAATTATTTTCAATTTCCGTGTATAAAGGTATTTCCTCTTTCGCCGTTTCAAGCCGCCATGGCGAACCGTCAAAAACGCTTTAGAGTGGTAAAAAGTTTTATCTGTTTGAGCGAAGCGAGTTGATAAAACTTTCCGCGATAAAGTAGTTTTTGTAAGCCCGGCGGCAAATCTTTTGGTACTTTTCTGTTTGCAGAAAAGTACAAGAAAAACTTTTTGGTTACTTTTTCTACCATAAGAAAAAGTAGCAACCGCCGTTTAAGGCCGCAATAGCACCGTTTATAAAAAGCGTCAAATCGGAATAGAAAATTTATATGTTTGAGCAAAGCGAGTTTATCAATTTTCCTGATTTGGCTGATTTTTAGGGTGCGTAGCGGCAAATCTTTTGGTTACTTTTTCTGTTTCCAGAAAAAGTAAAAAGTGGAGGTGGGGGGATTCGCACCCCCGTCCGAACATCTTCTCCTCTCGGGCTCTACAAGTTTAGTTTCGCTCAAGAACCGCACGTTAAGCGCGAAACAGCACACGCGCGGGTTAGTTCGTAGGTCTTAAACCAAGCAAGACGAACCGCGCCCGCTTGGTAGCATTCCATGGGTTGACGGTGTTCCTTTCGCGCATGGAAGACACAAAAGGCACCGTGGACTAAGCGTTAGCCCAGGCAACTTGATTGTTGTTGCTTATTTTTTTGGCCCTATTTTAGCCGGCCTGGCCAACCGGCACTTGCTCCCGGGCGGCAACAGATACCCGTCGAATCTATTACACCCCCGAAATACGGAAATTGTCAAAGACCTTATGCAAAATGGTATTATATTGTATCATTTTCTTATAACAATTTTTACGCGTAAAGGCAACCGGGCTATGTATTTAACCACTAAACCGACCATTTATTTAATTGACGGACTCAACCTAGTACGCAGCTTTTTGTACGAATTTGCCCGCAGTGAAGAAGAAGTAACCGCTGATTTTTTAGATTTTTTGGCCGACATCTCTCAAGATGAAAAATACAACATGCACACCTACGAAGTGATTTTTGACGGTTCGTTCCGGCCGGTCGGGCCGCTTTATCGCGGCGGCGTGCATATTAGCTTTACCGAGGGCGACAGTGCCGACCAAATTATTTACGAGCGCGCCAGTTATTTGGCTCAAACGGGCCAACGCGTGATTGCCGTAACCGACGACCGCGCCCTGCAAGAAGATTTAAAAAGTGCCGGTGTAAAAACGCAATTTTGCCGTAAGTTTTATAATGGGTTAAAACGAGATGAGAAATAAGTTATAATAAATTAACCTAAACTTGAGGAGTAAAAGTACTGCGCCGCAAGCGCAAAAAAACAATTTAATCTGTTTTTGGAATCCTATAAAGAATAGGAAGTGCTTGTAAAAAAGCTCTTATCGCGTCCAAAAATAGTCGTATCAGGCAGAAAATACAACGGGTAGCTCCCGGCGTATTTTCTGCCGAATGTATCGTATGTTGTACGGTACTACGGCTGTTTATGGCAAGACTGCGATAAGACTTGGCATACACGGCCGTTTTTGTTGGCTCCGAAAGCAGAGAAAAAGGAGCTAATAAAATGAAACAAGAAAATGTAATACACAACAAGAGTCATTCCAAACTTAATTTGGAATCTCTCCTTGGTAGTAACAACGAAATCCGGTATCAAGTACGGAATAACGGCAGAGGGTCAAGCGGGTTTACACTTATAGAATTACTTGTCGTTGTACTTATTATCGGCATTTTGGCCGCGGTAGCTGTACCGCAATACCAAAAAGCGGTACTTAAAAGCAAATTTTACACGATGTATTCTAATTTGCAAACATTAGCAACTGCCGCTGAGGTATATTATTTGGCAAATAATACTTACCCATATTCTACTTCGGAACTAGACATAGGAGAATTTTCTGGATGTGAAGTCTGCGGTACTGGATATGCCTGTAATGATATACTTTTGATGTTTTCCGGAGGACATTCTTTAGGTGCGGATGGAAAAGAATATGGTAATAGCCAAGTATATGGCTATCTTGTACCGGGGAATACAACGGGTTGTAATTTTAATAGTAGGAAGTTAGTGTTGGCTTATTATCAGCCATTACAACAGGCTTCCGAAGGATATTCCCAAAAAATGTGTAAGTTTTTTAATAATTCTCAAACTGCTCGCGATTTATGTATAAGTTTAGGCGGACAAGAAAAAGGAACAGGAACGTATATATTACCCAATTAAATTTTCAACTAATATAATTGAAAGATAAAATGTTTGTGCACAATTTGTAAATTTTTGTTAAAATAATTACAGAGGGCTGGTGGCGGAATGGCAGACGCGACAGACTTAAAATCTGTTGACCGCAAGGTCGTGGGGGTTCAAGTCCCCCCCTGCCCACTCTTTTAAATCTGCCATTTAATTTATCCCACCAGTAGCGTTAAGTATGATTCAAGATATTCAGCGTACACTTGCAAAAAGTTTTGGTTGGGTTTCCACCGTANGCTTAAATTTTTTGGAATCGGCGTTATCGTCTGTGTAATTTTTCTGTTATTCGGGATGAAAAACGTCGGTTTATTTTTCTTAGCAGTAGCCGTTTTCTGCGCCTACTTTTTCCGCGACCCGGAACGCAACACCGTTTTTTCAGACGACGAAATTGCCTGCCCGGCGGACGGGACAGTGCTTTCCATTAAAACCGAGGACGATCCAAATTCCGTCGTAGTTCGCATTTTCTTATCTATTTTTGATGTACACGTACAACGCTCTACAGTCAACGGCAAAATCGGCGAAATTTTTTATAACAAAGGAACGTTCCTCTTTGCCGACCACCCGGATGCTAACAAAAACGAACGTAACCTCATCCAAATTTTCAAAAATGGCGATCCGTCCTATTTCGCCCACGTGGAACAAATCACCGGTGCAATTGCGCGGCGCATTGAATCGTGGCGACATACCGGTATGGACGTAAAAATTGGCGAACGCATCGGGCTAGTACGATTTGGCTCGCAAGTGGCTGTTTATTTGCCCAAAGAAAAAGTGCGCGTCATCGTCAAAGAAGGCCAAAAAGTGCAAGGTGGAATTACCGTATTGGCGCTTTGGAAATAAGGGGATTTTATGGCAGAAGAAAATCTAGAAAAAAAAGTAGTTGCCAAACTAAAACATACCG
>CACZKQ010000100.1 GCA_902781765.1 uncultured Elusimicrobium sp.
GACCGCGCGGCGGACTTATCTTGTGCAAAGAAAGTTTAGCCAAGGCAATTAACTCTGCCGTTTTCCCGGGAGCGCAAGGCGGGCCCTTAATGCATGTAATTGCCGCCAAAGCCGTTTGTTTCGGCGAAGCGTTAAAACCAGAATTTAAAGAATACCAACATCAAATTAAATTAAACGCCGCCGAACTGGCCAACCAACTTGCCGCGCGCGGATACCGTTTAGTAGCCGGCGGAACGGACAGCCACGTGATGTGTTTGGATTTACGCTCCAAAAAGATGACGGGGAAAACCGCCGAAGCCGCGCTAGATAAAGCGGGCATTACCGCTAATAAAAACACCATTCCGTTTGACCCGGAAAAGCCGTTTGTAACAAGCGGGCTTCGTATCGGAACACCGGCAATTACGTCGCGCGGAATGAAAGAAAACGACATGGCGCAAGTGGCCGCGTTTATTGATGATGCGTTAATGCATCACGAGGATGATACCCATTTGGCCGCAATAGCTGCGCAAGTGAAAAAATTCTTGGAGGCGTTTCCCTTGTACCCGGAATTATAAATAAGGGATCCTTTCTTTTTGCTACAATAACTATATGCTAGCGTACTTAAAAGGTGAAATTTTAGAAACTCAAGAGGACGGCGCAATTATCGTCTGTAACGGTATCGGGTACGAAGTGAATCTTCCCCACGCTACCGCGCAGGATTTGACCGCCGGGCAGGAAACCGCGTTTTACGTGGCGGAATCCATTTCGCCTTACGACGGCACCGTACTTTACGGGTTTGCATCTAAACAAGACAAAGAACTGTGGCAACTTTTCAAAACCGCCATTCCCAACACCGGCCCCAAAAAGGCACTTGAATTTTTAAATAAAGCGTTGCGCTCGGTGGCCGATTTTCATAACGCTATTTTAAAACGCGACCCTAAAATTTTAACCGGCATTTTCGGCTTTACGTCTAAAACGGCCGAGAAACTGATTAACTCCCTAAAAGACAAAATGGACGCTGTGTCCGTTCAGGGCGAAAGCAAAATTAAAGTGTTAGACGAGGCCCCCTATCTTTCCGGCGTGCAAGAAGCATTGGGCGCGCTGGGCTATTCGGCGAGTGAATCGCGCCGCGCGCTAGAGAAATTGCAGGCCGAGGGCATTAACCCTAACGACAAAATTGAAAATATTATTACGCAAGCATTACGGATACTGAAAAAATGAGCAACCAAAACGAAATTTTAGACGTTTCCCAACTGCCCGAAGAATCGGCCGGGTTAGAGGCCGCGTTGCGCCCGGCTACGCTGGATGAATTTGTCGGACAGGAAAAGTTAAAAGACAATTTGCGCATTTTTATTAAAGCCGCCAAATCCCGCAAAGAGGCCTTGGACCATTGTTTGTTTTACGCGCCGCCCGGGCTTGGTAAAACAACGCTTGCCAACATTTTAGCGCACGAAATGGGCGTGAATATCAAAGTAACTTCGGGCCCTGTTTTGGCGCGCCCCGGCGATTTGGCCGCTATGCTTACCACCGAACTTGCCGAAGGCGACATTTTATTTATTGACGAAATCCACCGCTTAAATCCCGCCGTGGAAGAAGCCTTATACCCGGCCATGGAAGATTTTACGTTTTTTATCAACACCGGCAAAGGCGCGGGAAGTACCACGCTAAAATTAGCCGTTCCGCGCTTTACGCTGGTAGGGGCGACAACGCGCTCGGGGTTACTTACCGGGCCGCTTCGCGACCGCTTTGGAATTGTCTTTAATCTCGGTTTTTACGAAGTGCCGGAAATTACCGATATTTTGGAACGCTCCGCGCGGCTACTTAACATTGAAGCCGACCGCGAGGGTTTAACCGAGCTCGCCAAACGCTCCCGCGGAACACCGCGTATTGCAAACCGCCTCTTGCGTCGCGCGCGTGATTTTGCGCAAGTTAAAGGGCAGGGAATTATCACGCAGCAAATTGCGCAAACGGCCATGGATTCGTTAGACATTGACGGCGAAGGATTAGACAGCGTAGATAAGCGCATTTTAGAAGCGCTCATTGACCGTTTTTCCGGCGGGCCGGTGGGTGTGGACAATTTGGCGATTGCCGTTTCGGAATCGGTAGATACGTTAACGGACGTCATTGAACCCTTTTTAATTAAGGCGGGCTTTATTGCACGCACTCCGCGCGGGCGCGTGGCTACGCGCAAAGCGTATGAACACATGGGCCGCAAGATGCATGCGGATTTATTATTCTAATTATGCGTAAATTCTCCCGGCAATTTTTCCCTTTGTTACTGAGTGTTTTATTAGCAGCTTGTGTTGCTCCGTCTGCTAAAAAAACATCTTCTGTACCACTAGCAACAAAAGCGGACTCCCCCCTTATAGAAGCGCCCAAAACCGAAGAACCTTCCCTGCCCGAGCCACCGTCCCAAGCGCCCAAAGCCGACCAATCCTCTCAAGAAAACGCCAAAAAAACAGTCCGCGTGTTACTCACAGATAGCCAAACTTCTACCGAAATCAAACATTCAGGACGCGTCTATATTTATACGCAAGATTTAAGCAAAAAATATAAAATTTCCACTGCGGGTACGTTGGCCGTCAAAGCACTGGAGAACGGCCGCGTGCAAGTGGGTACGTTGCAAACAAATCAGCCCATCATTTTAGAACCGGCCAAAGATACACTTTTTACCTGGGATAAAAACCTCTATGCCGGAAAGTTTTTTATCATTCCCGCCACACATACTTTTTACATCGTAGAACATGTTGATTTGGAAAATTACCTCTACGGGGTTCTGCCCTACGAAATGAGTTATTCCTGGCCGCTAGAAGCATTAAAAGCTCAAGCCGTTGCCGCACGTACTTACACCTTAAAAACCATAGAAAACGTAAAAAATAAATCGTTTGACTTATATAGCGACGTACGCAGCCAGATGTATAAAGGCGGCGGCAAGCAATACGACTCCGTCAAGCAAGCGGTGGACGCTACCCGCAGCCAAGTGCTTACCTACGACGGAAACTTGTTTTACACTTATTATCACGGCAACTGTGGCGGCGGGACCGATGATGTGCGCAGTTGGAATCCAACTGCATCCACCATTAAACCGCTTTCCGGCGCTTCGTGCAGCACCGATTCTCATTCCAAAAGTTATTCGTGGAAAATGAATATCTCCACTGCCAAAGTGATGGAGTATGCCAAAACGGTCGGGCTAAAAGGGAATTTAAAAGGGCTTTTTATCGCTAAAAAAACCGGTACCGGGCGCGCCACCAATTTAACCATTCGCTCCTCTTCCGGGATTAAACAAGTGCCGTGCGGAAAATTTCGTTTAGCTACCGGCATCCGCAGTTGCAAAATTACCAAAATTTCCGTGTTAGGCCAAACGGTACACTTTGAAGGAAAAGGGTATGGGCACGGCATAGGTATGTGCCAAGACGGAGCAAACGGTATGGCGAAAAATAAAAAAGATTATAAACAAATTTTAAAACATTATTATCCCGGTTCTAAAATAACCGAAATTAACTAATATGGCATTTGAACGCTTTAAAAAATTAGACTTAGATCCCTTGATTGCCAAACAACCGGCAACGCCGCGCGATTCTTCGCGCCAAATGGTTTTACACCGGGACACCCACACCATTGAACACCGTATTTTCCGCGATATCCACGAATACTTTAATCCCGGCGACGCGCTTGTTATCAATAACACCAAAGTTTTCCCCGCTAAATTATTTGCACATAAACCCACCGGTGGAAAAGTGGAAGTTTTATTAGTCCGCCCGACGGAAAATGCACACACATGGGCCGTGCTCACGCGTGATTATAAAGAAAATATGCAACTTGATTTTGGCGACGGTTTACAAGCCAAGGCGATTGGAAAAACAGAATCAAACGAAGTCATTTTGCAGTTTAATCAAGACGACATTTTACCGTTTTGCGACGAACATGGGCTGATGCCCTTGCCGCAGTACATTGAAAAAGCGCGCAAGCACAACGGTATGAGTGCTAGCATTGAAACCGATAAAGAACGCTATCAAACGGTGTATGCTAAATACAAAGGTTCTATTGCCGCGCCGACGGCGGGCTTTCATTTTACGCCGGAGCTCTTACAAAAATTAAAAGATAAAGGGGTGCATATTTGTTACATTACTTTGCACGTGGGGTGGGGCACTTTTAAACCGCTTCGCGGCGAGCCGGAAGAACACAAAATGCTAGCGGAACTGGGCGAAGTATCGCCAGAAACGGCAGATACGTTAAACGCGGTTCGCGCGGCGGGGAAACGGGTATTTTCGTGCGGAACAACCAGCACGCGCACGCTGGAAAGTTTTACGGACGAAAACCACATCACGCACCCCGGCAAAAAATGGACCGATTTATTTATCTATCCCGGCTATAAGTTTAAAGCGATTGATTGTTTGATTACCAACTTTCACTTCCCCGACTCTACGCCACTGTGTATGACATCAGCCTTTGCCGGGGAAGATTTTATCTACGAAGCCTATTTGCAAGCGGTGGAAAAGAAATACCGCTTTTACTCCTTTGGCGATTCCATGATGATTTTGTGAAAAAAACACCCCGGTTTATACCGGGGCGTTTTTAACTAATACTAAAATTTATAACAAGAGCTCCCACCAATATAACCCCAACAACCTGTTGCCGTTTGATTTGCTCCCCACTTTTTACAAATGGACGCATTATTATCCAAACACAACCTCTCGCCTGTTTTAGTCAATGCTAATTCATATTTCCATGAATATGTTCCGTTCCTGCGAAATGCGGTAGCTACCCCATTATTATCATAAACATATCCCCATTCGGTTGTATTGAACGTAGAATGGCCTATCCCTTCTGACGCAGGCTCATTATTTTCCGTTGTAAAAGAAATAGCAAGGTCTGCCCATTTTACGTCCGTGTTCGCTGTTGTGCCATTTTCCATTTCATATACTTTTACAGCATCCTGAATTGATTTTAAAGTGGTCCATGCTTCGGTTTGACGGCTTTTTTCTACTGCTTTCTCATATTGCGGCAACGCCACCGCCGCCAAAATACCGATAATTAAAACCACTACTAACAACTCAATTAGGGTGAATCCTTTTTTCATCATGTACTCCTTGTTTCACTCGGATTAGCATAGTAAAACGGCCGCTATACTAATCTGCGAACAAGTAGATTTCGTATAACAGCCGTAGTTTACCGTATAAAACGATAAACGTTTGGCACAAAACAAATGGCTCATGACTTCCGTTTATTTTGTACCTA
>CACZKQ010000101.1:0-5216 GCA_902781765.1 uncultured Elusimicrobium sp.
CAGCGTGATATTAAGTAGAAGATCTTAATAAAAAACTTTTTAAAAATCAGCAAAACCTAATAATACAAATTAAATTTTGTCAACCCTAATTATAAAAAAAGCGCATTTAAATTTGTTTTGTGTTAGCTAAATTTAATAAAATATACATATCTATAAAGATGTACGGAATATGGATTTTTTGAAAAAAAGGGAGAACCCATGAAAAATAAAAATCTGGAACCTATCGCCATTGTAGGCATTGGCGCCATTATGCCCGGCGCGTTAACAAAAGATGATTTTTGGAACAACATACAAACCGGAAAATACTGCATCACAGAAATTCCTTCCTCGTACTGGGACTATAAACTTTTTTACAGCCCCGATCATAAAGCTGAAGATAAACTTTACTCTAAAATTGGCGGATTTATTCCGCAAGATTTCAAATTTAATCCCTTAAAATACCGCATTCCTCCGCAAATAGCTAAACAAATGGATAACGTGCAGTGCTTGGCGATTGAAA
The DNA here is from genome assembly GCA_902781765.1 of uncultured Elusimicrobium sp. Classification (GTDB taxonomy): domain Bacteria; phylum Elusimicrobiota; class Elusimicrobia; order Elusimicrobiales; family Elusimicrobiaceae; genus Avelusimicrobium. The sequence goes on from CACZKQ010000101.1 coordinate 500, forward strand.
CTACACGCATGGCCCTGGAAGATTCCGGTTACGATAAAAAAGAATTTGACCATAACCGTACGGCCGTTATCATTGGGAACTCCATGGGTGGCATGAAGGGGGAAATGTCTAACACCCGTTTGAATCGCCCGTTCTTTTATAAAATTCTCCAAGAAACTCCTTCTTTTAAATCGTTAGCTCCGGCGGATGCCGAAAAATTGATGAACGAATTGGAAGCGGGGGTGCATCAAGCATTTATCCCGGTCAACGAAGACACCATGCCGGGGGAGCTGGCTAACGTAATTGCCGGGCGTGTAGCCAATGTATTTGATGTACATGGTACGAATTTTACCGTAGATGCCGCATGTGCCACTTCCTTGGCGGCCGTAGATCAGGCGGTCAATGGGCTTCGCATGGGCAATTACGATATGGCGATTGCCGGCGGGGTGGACCAAATGATGTCACCTTCGGCGTATATTAAATTCTGCAAAATCGGCGCACTGAGTGAAAACGGTTCGTGTCCGTTTGATGCCAAGGCCGACGGATTTGTCATGGCTGAAGGCGCTGGCATGGTGATTTTAAAACGGTTGTCCGATGCCGTCAAAGACGGCGACCGCGTGTATGCCGTCATCCGCGCGATTGGGGCTTCTTCCGATGGGAAAGGAAAAGGCATTACAGCACCCAATCCCAAAGGCCAAAAAATTGCCGTAGAAAAAACATTTGAACAAGTAGAGTATACGCCCGGTGATGTTGGCCTGGTAGAAGCGCACGGTACAAGCACGCGCGTAGGTGATGCGGTGGAACTTACCGCACTTAACGAAATTTTTGCACCGTATGCCAAGCCGGGTACGATTGGCCTAGGAAGTGTAAAAAGCCAGATCGGCCATGCTAAAGCAGCAGCCGGAATTGCGTCGCTTATCAAAACGTCACTTGCTTTATATAATAAGGTGCTACCTCCGTCCGTTAATTTTCAAACGCCCAATCCAACGGTGGATTGGAACACAACCCCTTTTCGCGTGATTACGCATGCGCAACCTTGGCCCGACGGTAAAATCCGCCGCGCCAACGTATCCGCCTTTGGTTTTGGCGGTACTAATTTCCACGTGGCTATGGAAGAAATGAATGACGGTCTACTTAAAAAAACCGAAGAGATTAAATCTTGCCAAGCTCAATTACCTTCAACCCCTAAAGAGGAGTCTGTATCCATGAAAACTTATACGTTACACGTTCCCGGTGAAAAAATCCAAAGTGATGTGCTTACTTTTTCTGCCGCTACGAAACAAGAACTTTTTAATGTACTAGATAAAGCCTTGGTGGCTATTGAGTATGATCCTACTTATTTGCCGCGTATTTCCTATAAAAATCATATTGCTAAACCGGGGCAATTTGCCGTAACGATCAATGTGGAAAGTACGGAAAAATTAAAAGAAAAAATTGAATTTTTTAAGAAAACAGCTTCTGCACAAGATGTGTGGGATCAGGAATCCTTGTATCTTAAAATGAAAGGAATTTATCCGTTTACACCTACGCAAATTAAACCGAAAGTTTGTTTTATGTTCCCCGGTCAAGGTTCGCAGTACGTGGACATGATGAAAGATTTAGCGTCTAAGTATAAAATTGTACAAGATACGTTTGATGAGGCAGACCACCTGTTGACGCATATCATTGGCCAAACCTTAACGGAAACATTGTGGAGTAAACCCGGCGAGACCAAAGAACAAATTGCCGAACGGGAGGCCGCTATCAAGCGTACAGAAATGACGCAACCCGCCGTGCTTACTGCCGATATTGCTATGATGCGTTTGTTGTCTTCGTTTGGTATCAAGCCGGACGTTGTTATGGGGCATAGTTTAGGAGAATATGCCGCGGCGGTAGCAGCCGGAATTTTTGATTTTGAAAATGGTTTAAAAGCCGTTTGCACGCGCGGAAAAGTGATGAGCGAAATTCGCGTAGAAGATAACGGGAAAATGGCCTCTGTTGCGGCCCCGGTGGAACGGGTGGAACCCGAACTTGCGCGCATTAGCGGATATGTAGCCGTGGCCAATAAAAATTGTCCCACACAGACAGTTATTGCCGGAGCTTCTAAATCTATTGATGAGGCTATTAAGATGTTTACGGATATGGGTGTGCAAGCAGTGCAAATTCCTGTTTCGCACGCGTTCCACTCCGCTATTGTAAAACCGGCTATGCCGCAATATCGTGCATTTTTAGATACGCTTGTTTTCCACTCGCCCAAAATGCCGATTACCACAAACGTAACGGCGGGATTTTATCCTAATGATCCGGAAAAAATTAAAGATTTAATGGTTACCCAAATTTCCCATTCTGTAGAATGGATTAAACAACTTCAAACGACGTATGATTCCGGGGTTCGTTTATTCGTAGAGTGTGGACCTAAACGGGTACTTTCTGCCTTAGCTTCTAACACGTTATCCGATAAAAAAGACATCAAAGTGCTCGCTTCTAACCACCCCAAAAAAGGTGGCATTGTGGAATTTAATGATTTGTTTGCGAACTTGATTTCTTCGGGAATTCAACTTGATTGGAAAGGAACAGATATGGCGGGAGATTCTTCAACTTATAACCCGGCTTTTGTAAGTTGGGTAACGGGAAATAATACCCCGGTAGAAAAAAATACTAACGCCCAACAACCTGCGGTTAGTGCGAGCGGTTGTGGCACTCAAAAATCCATTGTTATTAGCGGGATCGCCGCCGGGGGACCTGGCAGCTGGGATAAGATTTTCCGCGAAGGTGTGTTGGATGAAATTTTATCCGGGCGCAATATGATTGAACCGGTGTCTTCGGATATTCAACAAAAGCAAATTGATAAACACGTTGAATTTGTGATTAAATCCAAAGACGGCAATCACCGTTTTGAACGCTTGACCTCGGCATCGCAAGCTATTAAACTTTCGGCCAAAGGCGGAGCGTTTGATTTAGAAAAAGAGTTTGGCCTTCCCGCTAAATGGGTCCGTTCCATGGACCGCAGTTTCCAACTGGCTATTGCGGCAGGGATGTTGGCTCTTAAGGATGCCGGAATTCCGCTCGTTCTTTACTATAAACCCACGTCCACCGGTGGTTACTTGCCGGATCGTTGGGGACTTCCTGCCGATATGATTGACGAAACTGGGGTGATTTTTACTTCTGCTTTCCCGGTGGCTAATAGTATGATGGGTGATTTAACGAAGCGCGTTACCGGACTGCTTAATAACAAAACAGCCAAAGAAGTCCGCGCATTCTGCGATAAGTTTATTGCACAAATTGCCGATCCGGCTTTGAAAGCGGAAATTGAAACTTGGTATCAACAAAATTTCAAAGATAAAGAAATTGAACCGCAAGCTTTTACGTCAGAATTTATTTTAAAGACCATTATTATTGCCCATTGTCACTTCTGCCAATGGATTCGCGCACGCGGTCCGGCGATGGCCATGAGCTCGGCATGTGCTTCTACGGCGCAAGCGGTTGCGATTGCAAACGATTGGATTAAACTCGGCCGCTGCAAACGCGTGATTGTTATTGGAGCAGATGATATTACCAACGATAATGTGAGCGAATGGATTTTGACCGCATTCTTAGCTTCCGGTGCAGCTACGACGGAAGGAGATGTGACCAAAGCGGCGTTGCCGTTTGACCGCCGCCGCAACGGAATGATTGTGGGTATGGGAGCGGTGTCGCTCGTCGTGGAAGATGAAAATGAGGTTGCTAAACGCGGTTTAAAACCCCTTGCTAAACTTTTGTCCACCGAAATTGCCAACAGCGGTTTCCATGTAACACGTTTGGACGTGGGCCATGTGGCTAAAGTGATGGATCGTTTAGTAACGCGCGCAGAAAAAGATTTCAATTTAAAGCGCAGTGATATTGCCAAGGAACTCGTGTTTATTTCACACGAAACGTACACGCCTGCACGCGGCGGTTCGGCCAGTGCCGAAGCATATGCGCTCAAGAGTACGTTTGGCGCAGATGTTAGCTCGGTAATTGTCAGCAATACCAAAGGCTTTACCGGTCACTCTATGGGTGCGGGATTAGAAGATGTAATTGCGGTGCGTTGTTTAAATACCGGTTTAGTTCCGCCGATTGCGAATTTTAAAGAAGCTGACCCGGAATTAGAAGGTATTACGCTCAGTAAAGGCGGACATTATAACTTTAAATATGCCTTACGCTTAGCAGCCGGTTTTGGTTCACAGCTGGGGATGACCTTATTAGAAAAGATGTGGCAAGAAGGGGAACCCCGCGTGACTGACGAAGCGAAACATACGGCCTGGCTTAAAGAAATTTCCGGCCAGGAAACACCGGTTTTAGAAGTGGTGCAAAATACGTTGCGCATAAAGGATAATTACCGCCATGGGGTAAAACCCTCGCTCGTAATGGAAGGTTCCCAGGCTTTTGTGGATAAAGTAAATACAGTTCAAGCCGCACAAACGGCTCCTGCTCCGGTTGCTCAACCTGCTCCGGCCGCGGTAGTAACCCCGGCAGCCACACCTGTCCCAGTTGCAACTCCGGCTCCGGCCCCGGTTGCCGCTCCCAAGGCGCAAGCATTGGACGAAGCCACCGTAACAAAAGAAGTGGTAACTATGGTAGCGGAAAAAACAGGCTATCCGGAAGATATGCTAGATATTGATTTGGACATGGAAGCAGACTTAGGTATTGATACAGTGAAACAAGCTGAACTCTTTGCTTCCTTGCGCGAACATTATGCAATTACGGCGCAAGAGGGAATCCAACTCAAAGATTACCCGAC
>CACZKQ010000101.1:5256-5647 GCA_902781765.1 uncultured Elusimicrobium sp.
AGGTATTGATACAGTGAAACAAGCTGAACTCTTTGCTTCCTTGCGCGAACATTATGCAATTACGGCGCAAGAGGGAATCCAACTCAAAGATTACCCGACAATTCGCCATTGTATTAAATTTGTATTAGCTAATGCCGGTAAACCGACAGAAGTTCCGGCGGCAGTTGCACAACCAGTGCAACCCGCTCCTGCTCCTGCCGCGGTAGCAACTTCGGCAGTACAACCCGCCCCAGTTGCCACTCCGGCTCCTGCTCCGGTTGCCACTCCCAAAGCGCAAGCGTTGGACGAAGCCACCGTAACAAAAGAAGTGGTAACTATGGTAGCGGAAAAGACGGGCTATCCGGAAGATATGCTTGAATTGGATTTAGATATGGAAGCCGATTTAGGTATT
>CACZKQ010000102.1 GCA_902781765.1 uncultured Elusimicrobium sp.
ACCTTGTCAACCCCATTTCTTGCCTTATTTAACGACTGAAGAAATAAAAGAAGTTTTTGTTTTTTTTTTTTTGATATATAATATAAGTAGGGCTATTTTGCCCTAGGAGGTTTTATATGAGCAAAGAATTAGCAAAATCAAGCCTAAATCGTTATTCGCGGTTTAGTACAAATAAGTTGGAACAAACGTCGTTTGTCGCGATATGCCGGCCCCGGAGGGGAGGGTTTACACTCATTGAATTGTTGGTAGTAGTGTTAATTATCGGTATTTTAGCGGCCGTAGCTTTGCCGCAGTATGAAAAAGCGGTAAGAAAAGCGCGACTTAGCGAAGTGGCAACCACATTTAATTCCATTTCCAAAGGGATTGATATGTGGCTTTTGGAAAATGGTTATCCGTCAAGTACTGTTTGGTTTTCCGGGAACGGAACCGATAATAAACATACCAAATTAGACATTGAGCAATCGTGCTCTACGGAAGATACGAATTCATGTTACAGCAAAGTAGGAAAGTGGGAGTATACTTGTGGTGCGAGCGGTTGTATTATTAACCTTTACACAAACTATAATGCCGATAAGACGTTCGGGAAGTCATGGTTTGGCAGCTCATTTCACTGGGAAAAAAATCTAAATGACCCTTGGAAATTGTATCCTGAGCCGATGGCAGAATTATGTCGTTGGTGGGTTGATTTATACGGGAAAGACCGCTTCCTCTCCCATAGTGGTTCAGAGACCGGTTGCGACCCATATCTCTAATTTTTTGGAAGAAATATATAGACTCCCCGGTTTTTGCCGTCCAAAGGGCCGGGGTATTTTTTAGGTTTAAAATTAGCAAACAAATTTATCAGTTGCTAATTTTGAAGTAATTTGCTACAATATTCATAAGAAAGGAGTGCCGTTTTTTGACGGCAGCCCAAGTTTTAAACCAATTATAGGGGTGTATTTTATGACGGAAGAAATAAAAAAAACAACGCTTTCTTTGCCTACTGTTGTTCCGGCGGTAGCTATTCGTGATGTGGTCATGTTTCCGGGAATGAATTTACCATTGTCTGTGGACCGGGCAAAATCTATTGCGGCGGTAGAATTGGCCTTAAATACACCGGAAAAATATATTTTGGCAGTTTCGCAAAAAAATGCAGAAATTGACGACCCGCGCGAACAAGACATTTATCATTTTGGGGTAATTGCGCAAATTACACAAAATTTAAAAATGCCGGATGGCTCCATGAAAATTTTCTTGCAAGGGCTCGTGCGTGCACGTGTTCATAAGTTAGAAATGAATAACGTAGCGGGGGCTTGGTTTGCGTCGGTGGAGTATATTGAAGAAGAAGAAGACCAATCGCCTGTTGTACAAGCACTCATGCGTAAAGTGTTAGATGAGTTTGATCGCTATGCACGTGTTTCACACCGAATTGCGGTAGAAGGGGTTTCCTTCCTGCGGCAAATCAACGACGCTTCTAAGCTAGCTGATACGGTGGCTTCCAATATGCTCGTCAAGACACCGCAACGGCAAGAAATTTTGGAAGCAGTTCATGTGAAAGACCGTCTGGAAAAAATTTTAAAACTTATCACGAGTGAAATTGAAATTTTAGGACTAGAAGAAAAAATCCATTCCAAAGTGCGTGCGCAAATTGAAAAAAATCAAAAAGAATATTATCTTAATGAGCAGATGAAAGCCATTCAAAAAGAGCTTAGCCAAAAAGATGATTTTCAAAAAGAATTGGACGCTATGCGTGCGAAAATCAAAAAGAACGGACTTCCTGCTCATGCCAAAGAAGCCGCCGAAAAAGAATTAGACCGTTTGGCAAAAATGGCACCCTTTTCACCAGAAGCAACCGTTTCGCGTACGTATTTAGATTGGCTGCTCAATATGCCTTGGAATAAGACGACGCAAGACGTGTTGGATTTAAAAAAAGCACGCGAAATTTTAGATGAAGATCATTTCGGCCTGGAAAAACCCAAAGAACGTATTTTGGAATATTTGGCTGTGAATAAATTAACAAACAGTTTGCGTGGCCCGGTGCTTTGTTTTGCAGGCGCTCCCGGCGTGGGGAAAACCTCGCTTGCCAAATCTATTGCGCGTGCAATCGGTCGGAAATTTGTGCGTATGTCGCTAGGCGGTGTGCGCGACGAAAGCGAAATTCGCGGTCATCGCCGAACCTATATTGGTTCTATGCCCGGACGAATCATCCAAGGTTTAAGCAAAGCCAAAAGTAGTAATCCTGTGTTTTTGTTGGATGAAATTGATAAAATGGGGTCCGACTGGCGTGGCGATCCGGCAGCGGCATTATTAGAGTTATTGGACCCGGAACAAAATAAAGAATTTGTAGATCACTTTTTGGACGTGCCGTTTGATGTTTCCAAAGTGATGTTTATCACGACGGCAAACTCGCTTGGAAATATCCCAACTACGCTTCGCGACCGTTTGGAAATTATTGATTTTGACGGCTATACCGAATATGAAAAGCATGATATTGTATCCAAATATCTACTTCCTAAACAGATGAAATTGCATGGCTTAAAACCCGGGCAATTAGAAGTGGAAAAAGAGGCTGTTGCCTTGTTAATGCGCGAATATGTGCGCGAAGCCGGGGTGCGTAATTTGGACAGAGAGATTGGTTCGCTGTGTCGCAAAGCGGCCAAAATGGTTGTGGAAGGAAAGAAAAAAGTAGTAGTAACCAAAGAAAATCTACACGACTTTTTGGGAGTTCCGCGCTACGCAAATTTTGCAACGGAAGAAAACGGCGTCGGTATTGCCACTGGACTTGCCTGGACGAGCGTGGGAGGGGAAACACTTTCTATTGAAGCTACCAAGTTGCCCGGCAAAGGCGCGCTTATTTTGACGGGTATGCTGGGAAATGTGATGAAGGAATCTGTTCGCGCCGCACTGACGTATGCACGCAGCCGCGGTTACGGTAAGAAAGTGGATTTTGACAAGACGGACTTTCACATTCACTTTCCGGAGGGAGCAGTCCCGAAAGACGGCCCATCGGCGGGAAGTGTGATTACCACCGCGTTAACCAGTTTGCTAACCGGAATGCCTGTTAAAAAACGGTTGGCTATGACCGGGGAAGTAACCATTACCGGGCGCGTGCTTCCGGTGGGGGGAATTAAAGAAAAATTCCTCGCCGCTTACCGCGAAGGTGTCAAAACAATTCTTTATCCGCATACGAATGCCAAGGACGTGGCAGAAATTCCAGAGCGCGTGCGCAAGGAATTAACCCTTATTCCCGTCAAGCACATGGACGAAGTGTTGCCGCTTGCACTGGAAGGGTGGAAAGAATTTTCCGGGAAAGAAGGGAAAAAATCGGCTCCAAAAGCACAAAAAAAAGCTAATGCAAAAAAGAAAATAACTGCAAAAAAATCTATTAAGAAAGTGGTCAAAAAACCGCTTAAACGTAGAAAGTGAGGAATAAATCCTTCTTGTGTTTAACCTCTCCCGTTTACATTTTTCCGGGAGAGGTTTTTATACTATAAAATAAACCCCTGGTATAACTATTACCAGGGGTTGTATTGTGGTTGAATTATTATTTATTTTTCTTAGCTTCTTTGGCGGCTTTAGCTTGTGCGACACGTTCTTTACGCGCGGCCTTTCCTACCAAAGCACGCAAATTTTTGCTTGTCGTTTTAACAATCACTTTACGCAAACACCATAATGCCCACACGTTGGGAACAGTCATCATGGTCATGGTCAAAATGGCTAATGCCCACATAAAGCGCGTAGATACGTTGGCTTCCGCGGTGCGCGTTAACGACTCGGCAATCGTAAAATCCCAAGAAAAGCTCGTTCCTATCCACGCTCCCGCAAATACGAGTGCAATAAAGAGTAACCGGGTTGGTTTAATGAGCTTATTGCTGCCTTTGCATAAGAATTGGAGTGATTTTTCGGTATAGTAACCCCAACCGATAATGGTAGTAAACGAAAAAATAACGAGTGAGAAAATCAAAATCGGGGTGCCGATAAAGGGAACTGTTTTAAAAGCACTGTTACACAAGTTGGCCGCATAAACATTGGGGTTTTGCCAATCTCCGGCTAACACGATTACAATCCCGGTCAGCGAGCAAATAAAAATGGCCCAAAAAACGCTGGTCGCCGATACAATGGCCATTTGGGTGGCACTGCGTGTTTTGGCCGCGGCCGCGGCGATAGAGGCACTACCCATACCGGCTTCTGTAGCCAGTACGGCACGCGTAACCCCGGCGGAAATAGCCGGAATCATACTTTGGATAATTGCCATAATTCCCACGCCTACAGCACCGCCAACAGCAGCTTTACCGGTAAATGCGCTGGTAATAACAATCCAAATAGCATCAGGAATTTTGGTAAAGTTCATTCCAAGTACCACTAAAGCGAGTAGTAAATACAAGCCTCCCATAATCGGTACTAACCATTCGGAATAAGCCGCAATTCGTTTTACGCCGCCAATCACGACGATAGCCGTTACCGCTGCGATCACTGCACCTACGTACCAAGGATTCAGGTTATATCCTTCGCGCAAAGCATCCGCAATAGAGTTGGATTGCAACGCGCTTCCAGCGGTGAGTCCCATCAGTAATGTCCCAACTGCAAAAATAATTCCCAACCATTTTAATTTTAAAATGCGGGTTAAATAATACATGGGGCCGCCAACATATTCACCATCGGGCAATTTGACACGGTACTTAAAGGCAACCAGACATTCGCTATACTTGATAGCAAAATTAAAAATCCCTGCCACTACCATCCAAAATAGAGCCCCCGGCCCGCCTTCCGCTACGGCGGTAGTTACCCCGATAATGCTCCCAGTTCCAACGGTCGCACCGATCATAACGGCTAAAGAACCAAAACTGCTTACCATCCCTTCACTATCTACCTTCATGAGGGAAAGCTTCATAGCGGGGAATGTGTATTTTTGTAGGAAATTTAAACGGATGGTAAAATAAATCCCCAGGGTAAGCAACACGATAATCATGGGCGGACCCCAGATCAGGGTATTAAATCCATTTAATATATCATATCCGTTATTGACTGACGGATGAATAGCAAATGCGCAAATCGCATTCCATAAGGCAACTAAACTTTGCATGTGTACTTTACTTCCTCCTAAAAGAATAGCCTATTTATTTTACCAAAAAATAATTTTATTAA
>CACZKQ010000103.1 GCA_902781765.1 uncultured Elusimicrobium sp.
AAGTATCCGCCCGGTTTTAAACCCTCCAAGGCCATTTTGACGAGTTTAACATAAAGCCCCACCGCTTGCGGAAGTACTTTGCGGCTTTTGACAAAAGCAGGCGGGTCCAGTAACACCATATCGGGCTGATCGGGGAGTTCCCCTTTTTTCATGGCGGATAAAAGCCGCTCGGCATCATCCCGGTGGAAAATAGCCACGTCCTTTACACCATTTAGTTCCGCATTTTTCTTAGCATATTCTACCGCAGCGGCCGAAGAATCGCATCCCCACACTTGCGTGGCCCCGGCCAAAGCGGCCGTAATACCAAACGACCCAATATACGAGTATAAATCAAGCACGAGTTTATCTTTAAAGTATGGTTTTAAGAAGGCGCGATTTTCGCGTTGATCAAAGTAAAAACCCGTTTTTTGACCGCCGCGAATCGGCACTAAATATTTTACGCCGTTTTCTTCTATTTCCACTTCTTCGGGCACTTCGCCAATGATTTCCGGCGTATTAGTAAGCCCTTCCAGGGCGCGAAATGCACTGTCGTTTTTATAATAAATTCCTTTCGGTTTAAAAATTTTCTGCACTGCTTTGGTAATTTGCGGTTTTAATTTTTCCATTCCGGCAGTAAGTACATCCAGTACCAAAATATCCCCATAGCGGTCAATTACCAGCCCGGGCATTTGGTCCGCTTCGCCGTAACACATCCGGCCGTATTTACGCACGCCGATTTCTTTGCGCCGCGCATACGCATCATCTAACTTTTCAAAAACAAAATCTTCCGGCAAATCGCCTTCCCCTTTTAAAAGTAGGCGAGCGGCAATCAAACTGTGCGGGTTGAAATACCCAATACCAGCTTGTGTACCATCGCTGGCTACTACCCGTACAAGCGTACCCGGTTCAATAGACGTATCCAACTTATCAATCTCGTTGGAAAAAACCCAACTGTGTCCGGCTTTTAAGCGGCGTTCTTCTTTGGCTTTTAATTTGATTTCTAACATATTAAATTCCTTTTAATTCATCTAGTTCGGTAAAGGGAATCTTCGCCGCGCACAGTGGACATTCTTTGGCGGTAAATGTCTGCATAGGATAAGCAAGTAGCGAACGCAGCGGCACTGTAAGCGGTAGATATCCCATAGAACGGTCCACAATCACCCCAACACCGATAACATTTCCTTTTAAACGTCCAATCAAATCAATCGCTTGGTTAATTTTACGCCCGGAAACAGCCACGTCGTCTACAATAAGCACATTTTCCCCTTCTTTAATGGAAAAGTTGTGCTTCAAAATCATATTGCCTTGTTCGTCTTTGGAGGCGAAAATCGCACGCACACCGCGCACGCGTGCTACTTCCTGCGCAAGTACCGAGTTGGAAGGCGTTAAAGCCATAATCACATCTGCATTTTTAGTAAACTTATCCGCTAGCGCACCGGCGATACGTTGCGCCAAATTGGGATGCTGAAGTAAAAGGGAAGTTTGAATATACGTTTGGCTATGAAACCCGGAAGGCATTACAAAATGTCCTTCCAAAATAGCTCCGTGTTCTTGGAGCAAACATAAAATATCCATATTATTTCTTGGCATGAAAATCTCCTTTAATAAAGTCTTGTGCCGTCTTAAAATCGGTTTGTAATCCTTTTGCTTGTGCGGCGCGGATGGTCTCTCCTGTTTTTTTAGCACGCTGCATATCCACTTTGGGTTTTAACATAGAAGCAGAAACCCGAAACGCAAGCGCAGGATTTCCGGACTCATCTGTCAAATTTTCCGCTAATGCCCCGGAACGCGAGGTATTAGAAAACATCGTCCATATAATCATATCAAAATTTTCATTCACCCAGTCAACCCATCCGCTCACAGAAGCCGAAATAGATGGCCCCACCGTATATGCATTTCCAATTTGCATGCGTCCGTTTTCAAAATCCGCACTGACGGCCATATCCGTAAACGGAACATCTTTAAGCACCTTACCGATTTTAAAACTTCCGGCCCGTTCCATACGGTGCATGATAATAAACGGCTGAAATGTTACATTTAAAGCTTGTTGTTCTTCCGCCAATTTCTCCATTTGGTGAATGACCCCTCCGGCCAGCTTTGCCTCAATGCGGCCGCTTAATTGTTTCATACCGCTCTTAAGGCCCGTTAATTCAAACTCGCCATTAAATTGATTGCCGGAAAGGACTTGGCTGGAAAAAGTATCCGCCGTTAGAGTACCCGCAAAATTGGACATAAAATCAGGCAACCGGTTCCGGAAGTTGCGCAGCCAAGCCAAGTTGCCCTGTACAAGCGGTTTTGCTCCTTTGGATTTGGTAAGCGGCAAAATAACATCTACAAAATCCTGCACCGTACCAATAAACTTCATGGGATCAAAATGTTGAAAATATAAATTGGAGCGAATTTTCCTACGATTACTTTTCAAATTATTGACCGTAGTATTTATTTTAACCGCAACGCCGTTTAATTCGGCCGAAGCAATATAGGCATACAAATTCCCGTTGCGCCAACTGGCACTTAAATTCACTTTATCAAAGACCGATTTACTAACAACTACTTTGCCCTGCGAAGAAGCGGCATACAAATCAGAAAAATTATTTTTTGCTACAAATTCTCCACTTACATTTTCCGTTTCAAACCCATAGAAAAAACCGCTCACTTCCTGGGCGCGCAGGGTTAAAAGCTTTAAATTATATTTTCCGTCTTGCCGTATTAAATGTGCTTGAGCAGAACCCTTTCCGGTAAGTTTATATTTCCCTAACGGGGTGTAGTAGGCCTTTTTCCCGGCTAAATTAAAACTGTTTGTGGAAAATTGTAAGTCTGCAGAAAAAGGAGCCTGTTCAAAATTAACTTGACCTTTTCCTTCCAGCTTTACATCAGCGGCTGAAGCCGTAATCTGGGAAAATTTAAGCACACGATAGTTTTTATCTAAAACTCCTTTAGCCGTTAGCGAAGTTTTAGGCACCGAAAAAGGCGTTTTTTCCATATGAAACACGGAAAGTTGTTTTTCCGTAAATGAAGGAATTTGTGCGCGCACGTTGAAATAAGGAGTGCGTAAATTGTCCAAATCTATCGTAAGTTGAATGGGATTTTGAAATAAAAACACTTTCGCACGCAAATCGCGTAATGCAAATTCTTCCCATTTAAAATCGGCAAAGTTCACATGGCCGGTCCCTTGAATTTCCATATCCGCGATGGTATCTTTCCACTTATTACGCAACACCATATCCAACGAAAAACGCGACAACTCATTAAAACGCAACTGTTCCAAATGCAGATTAAATCCGTAAATTGCATGACTTGTGCCGTTGGCTTGATCCCGGTAGCTTAACACTCCGTTTTTCACCGTCCAATCTTCTACACTTACGGTTAATTTTTCACCGGTTTTAGCACTGGTATAAACGGTATTTCCGACGTGTTTTAGTTGAGGAATATTGTTAGAACCATCCTCCAAACGAATAATACTAAAACGAGGCGATTTTAATAATACTTCATCAATGATCAATTTGTGTTCCAATAGCGGCAACAATCTAAAACGTAAAATAACCGTATCCGCTGAAATCAATGCTGTCCCCGGCGCGCCAACAGTATCCAATACCGAAAACCCCTTCAACTCTACGGTATTTAAAAACGTCAGGTCCATGGAAGAAATCGCCACCGGTCGGTTCAAGCGTTTTTGAAGTTCCTGCGTAATCATTTCGCTGATGTGTTGCGCATTGAATGCTTTGACTAAAAAAATCCACATACCTACAAACAGAAGTAGGAATAACATGACCAGCAACAAACTTACGCGCAAGAAGAAAGAAACTGTACGCTTACAAAGCCGCCAGCTGCGTAATCCCCAAGCACGTTTCTTTTTGATTTTTTTAGCCATAATTAAAGCGTGTTAATAATCTGTTCTACTCGCTGACGTGAAATACCATAAATGTTGCCGATTTCTTGATAAGTCTTTCCTTCACTTCGGAGTCTATGCATTTCATTCAATCTGTCATTAGAACGGTTACTTTTAGGTTTAACACCCTTCAATCTCAAATGGCGGTAAACTGTAGGAACTGAAAGATTAAACTTTTCTACCATTTCTTTAAGGCCTTTGTTTTCAGGTAATGACAATTCCTCGTCACGCTCTAAAACAATATTCGCGCAATGCTGTGCCTGCTTTAAGACCTCTATATCCTCCGACATATCCGAAGTTACTATCGTTTTAACGATTACGGGAATTTTATCCGTCTTTTTACGCAAAGAAAATATGAAATCTTCCATTAAAACGCCTGTTTCGTTACCGTTGAGCAGTTTTAACCCGTCGTTAGTCTTTACGGCTATGCCGATTCTGTCCGCGTCCGGATCTGTAGCGAGTACGAGGTCGGCGTTTTCCTTTTCGGCGAGTTCCGCCGCAAGTTTAAGCGCAGCTTTTTCTTCGGGGTTGGGGTATGGACATGTGGGAAAGTTTCCGTCGGGATTTTCCTGCTCGGGTACGACCGTTACGTCTTTCACGCCGATGATTTTTAAAATCGACCTTACGGGAATATTGCCGGTGCCGTTGAGCGGCGTATAAACTATTTTCGGCGTGTTTACGTCGTTTAAATCGAACAGCGAATATTTTTGAATTTCCCTTAAAAACTCATTTAAAATGCTATCGTCCAAAACCTCGATAATCGACTTATCCGCGCGTATTTCTTCAAAGTATCCGCACTTTTCTATTTCGGATAAAATCTCCTTTGCCGCGCCGTCGGTTATCTGACAACCCTTTTCGTTATACACTTTATAGCCGTTATATTCTTTGGGATTATGGCTTGCGGTTATAACTATCCCCGCAAAAGTTTTTAAATATCTCACCGCAAACGAGAGTACGGGCGTGGGCGTAAGCGTGTTGAAAACGTAAGTTTTTATACCCGCCCCGCTTAAAATATCCGCCGCGAGAAAAGCAAACTCGCGCGACATATTTCTGCTGTCGTAAGCGATAACCGCGCTTTTGTTTTCGGTTGTCGTTTTATTTATATACGCTGCAAGACCGCGCGTGGCGCGCCCCACGGTGTAAATATTCATGCGATTGGTTCCCGCGCCGAGTTTACCGCGAAGCCCTCCCGTTCCGAATTTAAGTTCGCAGTAAAAACGGTCGTTTAT
>CACZKQ010000104.1 GCA_902781765.1 uncultured Elusimicrobium sp.
CTTCTGCCTTGGGTTTAGGCGTTGTGGCTGACGGCATGGGGGGACATAGTGCCGGCGAAATTGCCAGTAATATTGCGGTATCGGTACTTGCCGAAACGATTCGCAAAATCAACAATGCCCAATTAAAAATTCCGGATAGTTTTTTACCGAAACTAAATACGGCCGAACGAAAAATTCTTATGGCAGCCAACTTGGCCAATGCGGCTATTTACTCAACGGCGCAATCTTCTTCCGTCTATCGTATGATGGGAACTACCATGACAGGCATTTTGTTTGATAAAGATTACGCTACTGCAGTACATGTAGGAGATTCCCGCTTGTATTTATTTCGGAATGATAAAATTGTTCAAATCACGACAGACCATTCCTTGGCCATGGAACATGTACGACGCGGATTGTTGACCCGTGCAGAAGCGGATCACTCTAAAATTCAAAATGTCTTAACAAGAGCCATGGGAATTAAGAAGAATATTGAATTTGATTTACTTAAATTTCCTATCAAAGCTGGTGATGTAATGCTCCTTTGTTCAGATGGACTTTATAAGGGACTTTCCGAGCAGGATATGGCTTCCATTTTACATGGAGGGGGGCAATTACCTTTAGTGAAACTGTGCAAGAATTTGGTTCGCCAAGCAAATGACAAGGACGGCCAGGACAATATTTCGGCGATTTTAATCAAAATCATGCCACCTAAAAAGCCGACTTTCCGCCAACGTCTTAGACGAATATTCTTTCGCTCTTAATTTACATATCTTTGTTTTGTTACAACCCCTTTTTTAGCACTCTAAGAAAGGGGTTGACAATTTTCATACAAATATGCTAAATTAGCATTAGGCCTTGGCGAGTGCTAATAACACCGCCGGGGAAAAGTTTAAATCACAAACATAAGGAGTGTAGGAATTATGGCAGAAGTGAAATTCAAACCGCTGGGCGACCGTGTAATCGTCAAGCCCATTGAAAGAGAAACGATGAAGGGGGGAATCATCATTCCTGACACCGCGAAGGAAAAACCGATGGAAGGGGAAGTATTGGCCATCGGTGCCGGAAAACTAAACGACAAAGGCGAACGTGCCCCGATGGACGTAAAAGTGGGCGACCACGTGCTTTACGGGAAGTATTCCGGGACGGAAGTAAAATTAGATGACGTAACGTATTTGATTATTCACCAAGACGAAATCTTGGGAATTTTGGGGTAAAAGAGGAATTAAATTATGGCAAAACAAATTGTTTATGGTGATGAAGCCCGTGCTAAAATGAAAGCCGGGATTGAAAAAGTAGCAAATGCAGTAAAAGAAACGCTAGGACCTAAGGGCCGCAGCGTTGTACTCGAAAAAAAATTCGGTTCTCCGCTCATTATTGACGACGGCGTAACGATTGCCAAAGACATTGAGCTGGAAGATAAATTTGAAAATATGGGCGCACAGCTCATCCGCGAAGTAGCTTCCAAAACCAACGACGTCGCCGGAGACGGAACCACCACCGCCACCGTGCTCGCCAACGCCATGCTGACCGAAGGTATCAAAAACATTACCGCCGGAGCCAACCCGACTTTAGTTAAAAAAGGGATTGAAAAAGCGGTAGAAGTAACGAAAGAAACCTTGGAAAAAATGCACAAACCGGTCAAAACGAAAGAAGAAAAAGCGCAAATCGCCACGATTTCTTCCAACGACCGCGAAATCGGGAATATGATTGCCGAAGCGATTGAAAAAGTCGGTGCGGAAGGTGTCATTACCGTAGAAGAAGGCAAAACCGCTACCACGCAATTAGACGTCGTGGAAGGGATGCAATTTGACCGCGGTTATATTTCGCCGTACTTCGTAACCGATTCCGAACGCATGGAATGTGTGTTGGAAAATCCGTACATCATTATTACCGATAAGAAAATTTCTTCCATGAACGAACTGTTGCCGATTTTGGAAAAAATCGTACAAAGCGGCAAACAATTCTTAATTGTCGCCGAAGATGTAGACGGCGAAGCGTTAGCCACCTTGGTCGTCAACAAATTGCGCGGCACGCTTAAAGGGTGCGCTGTCAAAGCCCCGGGCTTTGGCGACCGCCGCAAAGAAATGCTGGAAGATATTGCCATTTTGACCGGCGGTAACGTCATTAGCGAAGAACGCGGCATGAAGTTAGACAAAGCCGAACTGCCGATGCTCGGCGAATGTTCCCGCGTCGTCATTGACAAAGAAAACACCACCATTGTCAGCGGCAAAGGAGCCAAGGCCGGCATTGAAGCCCGCATGGCGCAAATCCGCAAACAAATTGAAAATTCCACCAGCGAATACGATAAAGAAAAACTCCAAGAACGCTTGGCGAAATTGTCCGGCGGTGTAGCCGTTATCAGCGTTGGTGCAGCCACCGAAACGGAACTCAAAGCCAAAAAAGCCAAAGTGGAAGATGCCAAAAACGCCACCAAAGCCGGCGTGGAAGAAGGCATTGTACCCGGCGGCGGTGTAGCGTTGGCACGCTGCCAAAAAGCGTTAGACGGAATTAAAGAAGAAAACGAAGATATCCGCACCGGAATTAACATCGTCAAAAAGGCCTTAACGGCTCCTTTGAAACAAATCGCGGTCAATGCCGGATTGGACGGCGCCGTCGTCGTAGACAAAGTGCTCTCTATGAAAGGCGCGGCCGACGGTTATGATGCCGACAAGAACGAATACTGCGACTTGTTAAAAGCAGGCGTGGTAGACCCGGCCAAAGTGGTACGCACCGCCCTTGAAAATGCGGCGTCTATCACCGGCACCGTACTCTTAACCGAAACGCTCGTGGCCGATGCTCCCGAAAAGGAACACTGCCATGGTGCCCCGGCCGGCATGCCCGGTATGGGGGGAATGGGCGGCATGATGTAAGCTGCACCTAGTCAACCATTCTGTAACGCGCGCTCTTTATCACAAAGGGCGCGCGTTTTTTGTTCGCATGTTGCGCATAGTTAAACTCATTCCAAAAGACCTATTTGTTTTTTAGGCCTTTTATCCCTGGACAAATTCATCAAAAAGTCTTATGCTATATTAGATAGTAAATTTATATTTAGGAGTAGAACATGAAAAAACTTATATGCTTGTTAGCGGTTTTTGCACTCGTATTGCCAGCCTTAGCAAAACCGGATTTCCCCAATGCGGATTTTCCAAATTCCCCGCAGCCTGATTTCCCGCAAGTTAATTCTAACCCTTCTTTACAGGCTGCTGTAAATCAGCAAGTCAGTGAAGCTACGGATGCGGCCGTTGCCGGGGAACCGCATGATGATGCTGTGTTTCACATTAAAATGGATGTGGTTTCACGCTTTGTCGGACAAATGCAAGATGATAATAACGTGGTTACCAAAAAATGTGCTGCAGTAAGAATTGATAAAAATTGGATGATTGCCTCTCTTACGTGCCGCGGAACAACGGCTGTTGCAACGGCACATGATCACTACGGAAATCCTTATGATAAGGATGTAGCATTTCGCCATATTAGCTCTATGAAAGTAGAAGGAGTGAAGGTCAATGCAGAAGAAGATGTTTTTGTCAACGAAGAAGCGAAAGCTATTTTGATTTATTTGAATCCATCCAATCAGAAATTGACGAAAGAACTACAGGATGAGAAAGTAATTGCTCCTATTGTGATTCCAACCAATCCGAAGGCTCTTCGCCAATCTATTGAACAAGCCTTCATCAACCGCGAAAACTATTGCTTGCCGGGCCGTTGTTCGGCTGAAGTCTCCGTTGATGAATATTGTGTAGGTAATAAATGCTATAAGGTTGAATGGAAAATGATTGATGGCGATGCCGGGGATCCGTTGTTCATACGTTCCGCCAAAAAGAAAGAATATTTAGTAGCATTAAATATCGCCGAAATAGACGGAAGTGACGTGCAGAGTGGACGCTTTTACAAGGTATTTAATAGCAATACGTATAATTTTATGAAAAATACTATCCAAGGAAAGGATCCCTCCGCATGGACCCGGATTGCTGCCGGAATAAAAAACGAAAAAAATTTTTAAACTTATAAAAACTAATCTAAAAAAACCTACTCCCGCTTGGAGTAGGTTTTTTAGTTTTACGTGATATTTTATACAATGTATTTATCTTAACAAACAGGAGTTTTAGACTATGGCCAATAATCCAATGTTTAACGAAGCCGCCTTTGAGCGTGCTAAAAAACAGCAACAAACCGCTCCTTCTGCCACACCGTCGCAAGAAGAAGCCCTACGGGCCGAAGGTTTTGAACCACACTATACCGTGAATGTTTTCAATACCATGACCTTACAAGGTACTATCAATAAAACTTTTGTACTTTTGTTTCTTTGCGTTGTGGGAGGATGGATCGGTCTGACTTATTTTTCTACCCGTATAGGTATATTAGGCTTTGGAGCATTACTTGCTTTAGTAATAGGAATCTGGACCTCACTTAAACCTAAAGTCGCTCCAATTACAGCTCCTATTTATGCAATAATAGAGGGCATTTTGTTGGGGGGGATATCTGCCATATATAATGCGCAATACCCAGGTATTGTGGCTAGTGCAATAGGAATTACTTTCTTGGTCTTTGCAATCATGTTATTTGTTTATAAAACCGGTATCATCAAAGTAACCCAAGGTTTCGTAACGGCTATTGTATCAGCAACGTTTGCGATTGCCATTTTATATTTTGGTTCATTCATCCTGTCCTTATTGGGAATGAATATATCTTATTTAACCTCTTCCTCCCCACTATCTATAGGGATTAGCGTGGTGGTGTGTATTGTAGCTGCGCTTAACCTTATGTTGGATTTCGAATTCATCAACCGCATGACAAGCCGCGGCGACGCGCCTAAATTCATGGAATGGTACGCGGGATTTGGTTTGTTGGTTACGATTGTATGGCTTTACATTGAAATTTTGAAATTGCTCGCTAAATCAAAACGCAGATAAACAGCTACTGACGAGTGAAATTTGCTAAAATAATGAGAGGCGGACGCGTCCGCAAAAATTAAAAAAGGAGTCAAGGAGAATATGAATTTTGACAGCATCAAAAAAATCCAAAATATGGATTTAAAAAATAAAAAAGTCTTAGTGCGCGTAGATTACAACGTACCGCTAAAAGACGGTAAAGTAGACA
>CACZKQ010000105.1 GCA_902781765.1 uncultured Elusimicrobium sp.
TTCATTATTATATGAAATCCGTACGCAGTTTTGAAAAATCCTTGTACGCTTCCAGTGGCAGAGTTAGCGGCAATCACTTCAATATCCGGCAAAAATTCGCCGGGCATAAACGAAATTTCCTGACGCATTACTTCCGGTGCCGAATTATATTGACGGGACAATTCTTTCCAACGGGAACGGTTGGATTTTAAAGCGCGTAGCACTTCATCAGCAGTTTGGGCATTATCTACAATAATTTGTTTAATGGTCATTTCGTAAGGATACTTTTTGTAATAGTCCTCAATTTCGGCTTGAGTTACAGCCAGTTTTCCCTGACTAAATTGTGTTTCATACCAAAAGTTTTGGAGTGTTTGCGCGGCATAATCTTGGTAGATTTTATCCAGTTGGGCGCGTTTTTGAGTAAGGAGTGCTTGATAATCCGGGTTTTTATCCAATCCTTCCGCTTGTGCGGCCAACGTGATTAGTTTTTCACGGGCTATTACCTGTAATAAATTTTGGCGCCCTAAAGGGGTTTTTACAAATTCTTGATCTTCCTTAGATAAAAAAGCAAGGCGGGCTTCTAAATCGCGTGAAGATACGATTCTGTTTTCGCGGATTTTAGGGCTGGGGGGTGTTTCTACTACCACAGGTACTTCTTCTTGTGGCGCTGTTTCTTGCGGTTGACAAGCGGCAAAAACAAGAACACTTAGCAAAAAGATAATCCCGTTTCTCATATTTATACTATATCATTTTTGGGGCTGTAATAACGAAGTGAAAAAAGTGATTACCTCGTTGGCAAAAATAGCCGGCTCTTGATGCAAGGAAGGAACTAAATGAAGCCCGTTGCCGTTTTTAGAAGTGGTAAATTTAACATTTTCCATACCAAAACGGTTAAAAAGTTCTTGCGGGAAATTAGGCGGCATTTGGAATTGGCGGCTAAAGAGAAGTTCCAATTCTCCTTCTATCCAATCCACGTGATAAATTTCCAGGTTTCCGGCTTGGCTGGAAAGTGAAAAAAGCTGAATTAAATTTTTAACTTCGGGGGGGATCGGCCCGCATAAATTAGTCAGTTTAGATACAATTTCTTGAGTTTTAGTTTCGTCGGCAGACATCAGTTCCTTGTAGTATTTTAAACGATCTGCTTCATCCGGCAAATAATCGGGCGGAATATAAGCCGGAAGCGGTAAATTAACGGTGGCGCGCAAAGTGCGTTGGGTGGGTTCTCCTCTCATTTTTTTTACTTCGGCAGCTACTAATTCGCAATATAGCGAAAGTCCCACTTCGTTGACGTAGCCATGTTGTTTAAGACCCATCAGCTCCCCGGCTCCGCGAATTTCCATATCGCGCAAAGCCAGGCGAAAGCCGCTTCCCAAATCACTAAATTCCATGAGAGCCGCCAAACGTTTTTTGGCTTCTTCGGAAGGGTCTTTTTCTTGAGTTGGTTTCCAATACATAGCTGCTAAATTGGCAAAGTTATCTTCGGTTTGTTCGGTTTTTTGAAATAACCAATCCGGGTGAAATAAATAACAATAGGCTTTTGCGCTGCCGCGGCCGATACGTCCCCGTAATTGATAGAGTTGGGCCAACCCAAAATTTTGGGCATCTTCCACAATCAGCGTGTTGGCATTTGTAATGTCTATACCGGATTCAATAATGGTAGAGGCTAACAGTAAATCATATTTCCCGTTGTTAAAATCCCAAAGGGTTTGTTCCAGTTCCTTTTCATCCATTTGGCCATGTGCCATACAAATACGGGCCTGGGGGACTAATTTGCGCAAAAAGGCTAAACGGGAGTCCATACTTCGTACGCTATTGTAGACGTAGTAGATTTGCCCGTTTCGGTCCAGTTCCTGGTTAATGGCTGCGGCGGCCATATTATCATCCCAGGCGGTAACAACGGTTTTAATAGGGGTACGTCCGCGCGGAGGGGTATCAATGAGTGAAATATCCCGCAAGGAAGAAAGCGACTGGTTAAGTGTACGCGGAATGGGGGTAGCACTAAGCATCAGGGAGTGAACCCCGGCACTTTTGGACCGGATTTTTTCTTTCTGTTTGACTCCAAAGCGGTGTTCTTCATCAATAATGACAAGGCCTAAATCATGAAAAGAAACATCTGCGCTCATCAGCCGGTGTGTACCGATAATTAAATCGCAGATTCCATTTTTCTAAGAACTTGGCGTTGTTCTTTGGTTGTTTGAAACCGGCAAAGCATACGTACTTGTACCGGGAACCCGGCCAACCGCTTAATAACCGTTTTATAATGTTGGGCAGCTAAAATAGTGGTGGGAACGAGTAGCATGACTTGTTTGCCGGAGAGAATCACTTTTAAAGCGGCGCGTAGGGCAACTTCTGTTTTTCCAAAGCCAACGTCGCCAACCAACACACGGTCCATGGGTTTTGGTAAATCTAAATCATGTAAAATGGCGCGAATTGCATCTTCTTGCCCTGAAGTTAAGGCATAGGGAAAAGAGTCCGCAAATTCTTGTTCAATACGGATATCGCCGGTAATTTTTGGGGCGGGAGTTGCTTGACGAAGTGCTTCTAATTTTAAAATCTCTTGCGCCGTTTTGCGTGCTTCTTCTTTAACGCGTTTTTTGACTTCTTTCCAAGTAATACCGCCTAGCACAGAAAGGGTGGGCCGTTTGCCTCCGGCTCCGATATATTTTTGTACTTTTTTAAAATCGTACATGGGTACATATAAGCGGCTACCACGCCGATATTCTATTTTTAAACAATCGGTGGGAGTGGTGTCGCTATCAAGTACTTCTAAGCCCAAATACCGGCCAATACCGTGTTCTTGATGGACGACGTAATCCCCCACTTCTAATTCCTTAAAACGCACGCGGCGCGCGCCTTCCACGTCAAAACGTTGTAGAAGGCGGGAGGTATTGTAGTGCCGGTTTAAAATTTCGTTAGAGGTAATAAAGGCAAGTTTATCCGGTACGCTATAAAAGCCCTGGGTCAGCGGGGATAAAAGAAGAGGAACGGTGCGTAGATTTGAATAATCCGCCAATATTTCCGCCAAGCGATCCAATTCCCCTTTGTTAAGACAACAAATTTGGACCTGAAATCCTTGCTTTTGAAGCAGGTCTACTTCGTGGTCTAATAGATTCCAATTTCCATGAAAATCAATATTAGCTTTTAATCCGGCATCTGTAGCGGTAGCGCTGGGAAGTTGGGTAATAGTGGCAACCACTTTTGGGGTGGGGAGTGAAAAATTTGGTTCCGGCTCATCTAAAATAAGCGTGGGATTTGGTATATAATCCAGGAGCGTGGCCGGTAAATTTTCAAAAGTAAGCGGAATCAGAGTGATTTCTTCCAGTGCTTGGATAGTATTTTGGGAATCCAAATCAAAAGAGTGAATAGCTTCTATGCGGTTACCGGAGAAATACAGGCGTAGCGGAAGTGGAGAATTTAGACTGAAAATATCTACTACACTGCCGCGTGCGGCATAATCGCCGGGGACCTCGGTATAATCAGTGCGTGTATATCCGGCGGCTTCTAAACGGTCCAGGAGTTCTTGGCGGCGCAGTGAGTCGTTACGGCGTAACGTATAGGTGCGTAGACGGAGTATTTCAGGATCCGGCAGGGGTGTTTGTAATGCGCTGTACGAAGTATGCAAGATAAGTACGTCTTGGGAAAGCGTGGTAAGCGTGTGTAGCGTAGCTAAACGCCCGGTGTCGGTATCGGGGAAAGATAAAATTTGCGTATTGGCCGGTGCAAAGGCGCGGGCCGCTTGTTCAAAATCAGTTGTATCTTTAGCGGAAACAAATAAGAGACGTTGATACGTTTTTAAATAATTTTTACACAAAAAATAAGCTTTTGCGGTGCCGTTAGGCAGACCGTAGAAAAAAGGAGGAAAGTTCGTTTGGGTACTGCTCATAAATACAAGGAATTACGCAATAGCTAGAAGCTTTGCGGTTCCGTTCCGGAAATAAAGGCTTCTAAAAATTTATTATGATCGGTAGGCATGGCTAATTTCCCGGTATTGGGGTTGATATAAGCAAATGAAATCCCTTCCGGCACAGCAAAATCATCATTGGGTTCATCTTGTAAAATTTGCTCCATAATATCGGTCCACCAGCGGGCGGTAGTGCTTCCGGTAAAGCGTGCGCCATTTTCATGGGAAGTATCATCATCATAACCCATCCAGGCAGCGGCAGCCGTATGTGGCGACATCCCTACAAACCACATGTCGCGGTGGCTTTGCGTGGTACCCGTTTTACCGGCAATATTGCGGCCCAGCCGATTGACTGTGGCCCCACTGCCGCGTTGAGTTACCCCTTTCATCATGTTGATTAAAAGATACGAATTTTGGGGAGTAAATTGTGCAGTTTCAATGGGAATATGCTGTTCCAAAATGCGGCCGTTTGCATCTTCTACGCGGTCAATATAGTAGTTATCGGTATGGATTCCGCCGTTTGCAAAAGTTGTTAACGCAGCTAAATGTTCATCTAACGCCACCACACTCACCCCTAATGCTAAAGCAGGTACACGCGGCAGATTGGCTGTAATACCGGCACGGCGTGCTACGCGGATGACCGCGGCTGGGGTAACGGCATCAATTAAATTAACGGCAACTAAGTTTTTAGATTTTTCCAACGCGCGGCGCAACGTAATCCAACCGTCACTGCGCCCGCCATAGTTTTGGGGCACCCAGACGTTAAAATCTTTACTGGAAATAAATGTTTGTTTAGCTAAATCCAGCGAATACAAATCGGCATTTTCATCAAAAGCATGCCAATTTTTCCCGTCATAATAAAACATGGTAGGTAAATCTTTCACCAAGGTGGCGGGAGTGTAACCCTTTTCCAAAGCGGCCATCCAAACGTACGGTTTAAAAGAAGACCCCGGCTGCCGTTTGGCTTGGGTAGCGCGGTTAAATTTACTTTCGTCAAACCCCCGTCCGCCTACCAGCACCCGCACGGCCCCTGTTTTAACATCTCTAACCATAAAGGCCCCTTGTAGGCGGGGGTATTCCGCCTTAGGTTCCGCGGCGGACTCTTCCTCCTCGTTAGGATTAGGTGCATCTGCTTCCGTATCGTTAGGATCAATTTCAATGCCAAGCCCCTTAGCCACTTGTTCATCATACTCTTGTAGCTTTTGATTCATGATTTTTTCGGCAATTTCTTGTTGCTTGATATCCAGGGTGGTATAAATATTTAGCCCGGCTTTCCACAAAACATCCATCCCATACTTGGGTTCTAATACCCGCCGGATATACTCAATAAAGTATTGACCGGGTTTCGCCTCGGTGGGAGTGGGTGGCTTGATGGGCAAAAGTTCCTCTTTGGCAGCTTTTAATTCGTCGGCAGAGATGTATCCTTGCTCGTGCATGACGTCTAATACCAAATTGCGGCGTTGACGGGAAACGTCCGGATTGGCAAACGGATTGTAACGGCCCGGGGCAGGAATCAGCCCCACCAAAAGCGCGGCCTCGCCCGTAGTAATTTCATCTAATTCTTTATCAAAATATTTTTTGGCAGCGGCTTTAACACCATAGGCCCCGCTTCCTAAATAGATTTCATTGAGATAGAGTTGCAAAATTTCGGGTTTACTAAAACGGTGTTCAATTTGAATGGCCAAAATAATTTCACGGATTTTGCGGATAAATTTTTTCTCTTGCGTCAAAAACACCCCACGCGAGAGTTGTTGCGTAAGGGTAGAAGCGCCTTGTTTGGCGCGTCCGGTAGCTAAGTCATGAAGAATCGCGCGAAAAATACCGCGGATCGAAAATCCGGCATGTTTGAAAAAATCGCGGTCTTCCATGGCAACCACAGCGTTTTGTAAGTCCACGGGAATATCTTCCAGGGGTACCATGGTGCGTTTCTCAATAGAAAATTCATGAATCAGGGTATGGTTGCGGTCGTAAACTTTGGTGGTGAGGGAAGGGGTATATTCTTCCATTTCGTAAACAGGGGGTAAACCGGAAAAAATATAACGCATGAAAGCGGCCGTTGCTAAGATAACTGCCACTAAACCAACCAATCCCATAAACAGGACCGGCTTAGAAAATAGAATTTTTTTAAGTCTGCGCCACATATCTAAAATTATATCAAAAATCAGGGACCTATTATCATAAGGTGTAAGATAGTAAAATTGGTTTAAATTATAGTAAAATAATAGTAGAAATTGAGGCGTCTATGCTTAGAAAAAATGCAAAAACGAATCCTAAACTAAAAAAAGGGCTTTCCAAATCCAAGCAAACCTTCTTAGCGCGTTGCGCAACGAATAAGGCTGGATACGATTTTATTTTATTAGTGGAAATTCCCTCTTATACGGCAAAGCCGATAGAGGGTGCATTGGCGGCCTCTTATGTGAATATGTATCGCAAAGATACCAACCATCAGCAAGCTCTTATGCAAGCGGTACAAAATGGGGTTTATCACTACGAGTGGAGTGCTAATTTACTGCAAAAATCCGTTTGGTTCCAAACAACCTGTATTGCGTTACCCGGTGCAGATGGAAAAATTCCGGCGGTGTTGTGTTTATCTCGCGATATTTCCCGGCTAGGAGAAATGAGTTTGGCTTCTACTGCGCTAAAAGAATGGACCGCACCTAAAACTTTTTCCCAGATTCTGTTAGCAGCGCGAGAGGCCGAACGTAAGGAAATTTCTAAAGCACTTCATGATGAAGTAGGGTCCTCTGCCGTTATTTTGCTAGCGTTACTTAGTTTGGTGAAAGTAAATGTTAAAAAAGGAAATACGAAACGTGCGTTGCGCGATTTGGAACAACTGAGTAATCAAATTAAACAAGGAATTGACCGACTGCGGGGTATCATTGTGTCCCTGCGTCCGCCCACACTAGATAATGCCGGAGGTTTGTGTGTGGCAGTTCGGGATTTATTAGAACAAATCAGTACGCTAAGCCACATTCCGTATCAGTTTCAATGTAAAGAAGATGATGAGCAAATTGCCCTGAGCGAGAATGTACGGATTTTACTTTTTCGTATTGTGCAAGAAGCGCTTACGAATATCGTTAAGCATGCACATGCTAAATGCATAGTAGTGAGTATTAAAAGAGTGGGCAGCAGTGTACGTTTACAAGTACGAGATGACGGAGTCGGTTTTGATCCGAAGCAATCCGTTTCTATTACACACGTGGGGTTGCTGGCCATGAAAGACAGTGTAGAATTGTTAGGCGGAAAATTACTTATTAAAAGTGCTCCGGGCAAAGGAACTCGCATTGAGGTTGAATGCCCGAGTGTTGTATATGGG
>CACZKQ010000106.1 GCA_902781765.1 uncultured Elusimicrobium sp.
CTAACACAATCCACCCTCATACAATGGTGTTATTCTTCAAAAAGGGACCGTATTTATCAAGGTCCTTCCGCCGGAACAGCGGATTGTTTACAAAGTATTTCGGTCAGTCGTTATCAATTTGAACAACTATGGGAAGAACAAGCCGAAGAACTGGAAGACGATTGGCGGTACAAAACGCGCGTACGACGTTTTCGCGGCTAACAGACATCTTGTCTTCGCGACGTCAATCAAATTTTATATAATATAAGTACTTATGAAATACGGAATGAATTTTCAGGACATGATTTCGGCCCTCAACACCTATTGGGCTAAACAGGGCTGCGTACTAGTGCAACCCTACGACGTAGAAAAAGGAGCCGGGACCTATAACCCGGAAACTTTTTTTGGGTCTTTAACTAAAAAACCGGTTAACCGCGCTTATGTGGAACCGTGCCGCCGTCCCGCCGACGGACGCTATGGCGAAAACCCCAACCGCCTCGGTAAGTATTACCAATATCAGGTAATTATGAAACCGGCCCCGGCCAACATTCAAGAAATTTATTTAAATTCGTTAAAAGCCATCAGGCTTGACCCCAAACAACACGACGTGCGCTGGATTGAGGACGATTGGCAATCCCCCACCTTAGGTGCGTCGGGTGTGGGCTGGGAAATTTGGCTAGACGGTATGGAAATTACGCAGTTTACCTATTTCCAAAATATGGCCGGCTACGCACTTAACCCCATCACCGCCGAAATTACCTATGGGCTTGAGCGTATTGCGATGTATTGTCAAAAGGTGGACAACGTCTTTGACCTTCGCTGGAACGAGGATATTACGTACCGCCAAGTGTTTCACGAAAACGAGCGGCAATTTTCGCACTACTATTTTGAAGAATCCAACGTAGAACACCTGCGCCGCTACATTGAAGAATGTGAAGCGGAATGTTACGCACTTTGCAAAAAGGGATTATATCTTCCGGCATACGACGACACGATGAAACTTTCGCACTATTTTAATATGTTAGAAGCGCGCGGCGCGATTAGCGTGTCCGACCGTACCAATAACATTACCAAAATCCGCAATTTAGCCAAAGCCTGCGCCAAAGCATACGTGGAAAGCGTGGAGAAAAAAGAAAAAGAGGAGGCCGCTAAATGAACGCACTGTTAGAAATCGGAGTAGAACATTTGCCGGCGCGTTTTATGGCCCCGGCGCTAGCGCAGCTAGAAACGTTAGCCGCTAATTTGCTCGCCGAAAAACGTATTTCCTATAAAGCGATTCATGCGTTTGGAACGTACCGCCGTTTGGTGGTGGAAATTGAAGAAATTGCCGCTAAATCGGCTGACGTGCAAAAAGAAGTCAAAGGGCCGCCAGCGAAACTTTTAAAAGACGCAAACGGAAATTTTACGCCGCAAAGCGCGGGGTTCGCCCAAAAGAACGGGATTGCGCCGGAAAAATTAACCGTCGTGGAAACGGATAAAGGGCCGTTCATTTTCGCTAACGTCAAAATCAAAGGCGAAAAAACCGCCAAGCTCTTGCCGGAAATTTTCACGCGGTTAGTAACCGGGCTTGAATTTGCCAAAAATATGATTTGGGAAGATTCCGGGCTTCGCTACGGCCGCCCGATTCGCTCGCTCATCGGCTTGTACGGCGATAAAGTGATTAAATTTACCGTTGCCGGCGTTACGGCGGGCCGCTACACGTATCCGCTTTCGTCGTTTGGGCGCAAGCCGATTACGGTAAAAACTGCCGACCGCAAAGCGTACGCGGATATTTTGCGCAACCAGCCGCAACCTGTTTTGGTTGTACCGCAAGAACGGCGCGAGGCCTTAATTAAAACCGTTTCCAGCGAAGCCAAGGCTCATGGTTACGAAGCCGATTTAGACGAAAATTTAATCACCGAAACCGTTTGGTTTACCGAACACCCGGTGGCTGTGGGCGGCGATTTTGAGCTTAAATTTTTAACACTGCCCAAAGAGCTTATCACCACGGTACTAAAAAAACAAATCAAAATGTTCCCGGTAACCAACAAACAAGGCGAACTGCAACCGTATTTTATTGCGGTGCGCGACGGAATTTCGGTCAACCAAAACGAAGTGCGCGACGGATTTAAAAAAGTAATGTCGGCACGGTTAGCTGATGCCGTTTTCTTCTTTGAAAATGATAAAAAAGAAGGGCTTAACAAATTCCAAGAAAAACTAAAAAATATTCAATTTTTAGAAGGGCTTGGGAACTTGTTTGAAAAGGCCGAGCGCACGCAAAAACTCGCCGCGTGGCTCTGCGAAAAAACAGGGAACAGTGCACTTGCCAAAACGGTGGACTATGCCGCAAAGTATGCGTATGCCGATTTAGCAAGCCACGTCGTCTATGAGTTCCCGGAACTTCAAGGTTATATGGGCGGGCAATATGCCGCATTGGAAGGCCAACAAGAAGCCGCCAAGGCCATGGAAGAATTTTACTATCCGCTAACGTCCACTTCCCCCCTGCCGCAAACGGTAGCTGGAAAAATCGTTTCGCTGGCCGGAAAGATAGATACTCTTGTTGGGAATTTCCTCATTGGGCAAATCCCGACGGGAAGCGAAGATCCGTTTGCCTTGCGCCGCCAAGCATTTGGTGCGGTTCGGATTTTGTTAGAGGGCAATTTGAACGTATCCGTTAAAGAGCTTGTAGAAAAAGCGGCCTCATTATATCCTGCCGGAACGCCGGACAAAGGGCTTAACGAGCTGCCCGCATTTTTGGGCCAACGCTTTGCGGCTATTTTGCAAGAACGCGGCCACGACCCGCGTGTATTAGACGCAGTAACCAATTGGTACGATTTACCGCTTACCCAAGCCGAAGCATTGGTGGCGGCCTTGGAAACGGTTAAAACCGGCGCGGAATTTGCCGCCGTGTTGGAAGCCGCTAAGCGCGTGAACAATATCCTCAAAAAAGCGGAAATCTCGTCAGTAAGTGTGCAAGAAAACTTGCTCACCGAACCGGCTGAAAATGCATTGTATGAAACGCTAAAAAAGGTGCAAGCACAAATTGCCGCCTTGCCCAAAGCGCACGATAAGCAAAGCTATTTAGCCGTACTGAAAACGTACGCTTTATTTAAAGAACCGCTGGAGAAATTCTTTAAAGAAGTGATGGTCAACGCCGAGGATGCGGCTATAAAAAATAACCGTTTGGCGTTGCTATCTGCGGTGCGTGCATGCTTAACCGGCACCGGAGCGGACATTACCAAGTTATAATTTTTCGTTAGCACGCAACGCAAAAATTTACCCCGCGACTTTTCAGCCGCGGGGTTTTTATTTTTCTTTCGGATCATTTCAGCAAGTTTGTTAAGCTAAACGATATAATTATTTCATCCCTTTTGGTTGTATTTGTATATTAGAGGAACTACGCTCCACAAATCCAGTAAATTTAGAACAGATGTCATGTGCATTATAGTTTGGATGTGAGTAATTAAAAACCGTGCACCAATGAGAATTGGGCCACGTATCATTATATCTCAAATTATAATCTAACCGTAAAACTCTCCTATCTGTGCAAGATTTCCATGTATTGGTATGGTTAGGACAAAAATTTAAATATACAGCACCAGAGATAGCAAAATTATCAATTATAAAATCTTTTCCACAAGTAAGTAGGTCTCCGCTGTCTGTCAATTGGTAATTCGCATAGTCTATATGAGAACATACCTCGGCTGGTATTTGCACATCTAGATCTGAAATTTTTCCTGCGTAACGATAGTTTTGTTCAAAATATCTTTCTTGCGCAGCCGCAATATCACGCGCAACAAATAACATAGAAGCAACGCTCTGAATGACTTCTTTTTCGTTTTGTTGTTGCTGTTGAATATACCCTTTCCAAGAAGCACATCCAGCCAACATAACAATAAGTCCTCCTATTCCTAGCAGTTGAGTAAAATATCTCACTTTTTTTATTGATATTTCTTTTGCAATTATCTTCATACCTTTCACCAGTAAGTACTTTTATTTCAGCAAGTTTTTTAAACTAAAGGTTTTTACTTCTTCTTGCATTTTGGCAATTACCTCATCAACCGTCATGGGTTGTGTGTTGCTGCCGTCTTTAAGGCGCAAGGTTAGCGTACCGTTGGCCATTTCATTCTTACCTAAGATAGCCGTGTACGGAATGCGTTGCATGTGTGCTTCGCGAATCTTTAAGCCAAGTTTCTCCGGGCGAATGTCTAATTCCGGGCGAAGTCCGGCGGCTTTCATCTTGGCAGCCACTTCTTTGGCGTACGGAATTTGCTCGTCGGTCAAGGTTAAGAGTTTCACTTGCACAGGCGCCAGCCACAACGGGAACCACCCCGCAAAATGCTCAATAATCACCCCGGTAAACCGCTCAATACTGCCAAACATAGCGCGGTGCACCATAATCGGGCGTTTGCGGCCTTCGGGCGCGACATATTCTAGCTCAAAGCGCGAAGGTAAATTGAAATCAAATTGAATGGTGGACAACTGCCACAAGCGGCCGATGGCGTCCATTACTTTAATATCAATTTTCGGACCGTAGAAAGCGGCTTCCCCGGCGTGCGTCGTGTAGGGAATGTTGTTTTCGTTAAGCACTTTTTTAAGCGCGTTTTCGGCACGTTCCCAATCGGCTACGTCGCCGGTGAAATGTTCCGGGTGTTCGGGGTCGCGCGTGGAAAGTTCCACGGCATATTTTTCAAAACCGAACGTCTTAAAAATGTGCATGGCATATTCAAACGCTTGTTTGACTTCGCTTTCCACCTGTTCGGGGGTGCAGAAGATGTGCGCATCATCTTGCGTAAATCCGCGCACGCGAAGTAGACCGTGCAGCGCGCCGGAGCGTTCGTAGCGGTACACTGTTCCAAGCTCGCTAAAGCGCAAGGGCAAATCGCGGTAAGAGCGCAAGTGCGTTTTGTAAATTTCCACGTGGAACGGACAGTTCATGGGTTTAATTTGATATTTTTCTTCGTCAATTTCCATGGGCTTAAACATACTGTCGCTGTAAAATCCGGCGTGTCCGCTGATTTCAAATAAATGATACCGCGCAATATGCGGGCTGACCACAAGGTCATAGCCGCGTTGCAAATTTTGGTCCTTAATC
>CACZKQ010000107.1 GCA_902781765.1 uncultured Elusimicrobium sp.
AAATCTTCCATACTTTTTTTAATGGTATTGGTATTTTCCCGTTTTAAGAAAACATCATGCGGATTGCCTCTTCCGTCGTCGCTTAAAACGTCTTCTAAGGTCATGTCTTCTTCTTCCCGTACCACAGAAGCTAAAGAATCTACTCCTTTAGCAGCGCTTAATGTATCCATGATAGATTTAACCTGGCGTGCCGTTAGACTCAGTTCTTTTGCCATTTCGCCTAAGGAGGGATCACGACCGTTAGTTTCCTTTAACTCATTCCAAACGCGAAACCATTTTTTTAGATTTCCCCACGCGTGCGACGGGATTTTTATAGACCCGGATTGTTCTTCAATAAATTTGCGGATATATTGTTCTATCCAATAAATAGCATATGTGGAAAAACGAAACCCTTTTTTAGGTTCAAATTTTTCAATAGCTTGCAAAAGCCCTAAATTTCCTTCTTCAATTAAATCCATCAGCTCCATGCCCGGGCGAAGAAAACGTTTTGCCGTTGGCACAACAAGCCGTAAATTCATTTCTACAATTTTATTTTTAGCAGACTCATCTCCCTTTTTGGCTAATTTCCATAACCGGGCAGTTTCTTCCCGGTTTGTGTCGTGGGTGATTTGTCCTAAGTGTTTAAAATATTCGTTTACGCTATCTAGAGAATTTTCGTTGTCCATATATAACATCATATCAAACTTTTTGTATGGGACTCCAGTGTTTTTAATGAATTTTCCCGGATAAAATTTGGTAATTAGAATAAATAGTGTTATAATAAAAATAGTTTTTTGGGTATTTGTTAAAACAAGAAAAATCCAGGTGAAAGTTTATGAAAGTACATTTTGGTTTGCACTATCATACCCAACCGGGCGAAACACTTCACGTGCTTGTGTACCGGGAAGGGGCACTGGCCAATGAACAGAAAATAAATATTCCGCTGACTGCAACGGAAGATGATCTGTGGAAAGGGAAAATCCAGCTGCTTTTAAAACAACCGTTACGGTTGAATTATCACTACGAAGTCCGTGTAGGAGCCCGTATACAGCGGCGCGAGTGGCAGTTAATTCCCCGTGTTTTAGAACTAAAACCTGCAATCCAAAATTACTTTTTACAAGATACCTGGCGTGATTTACCCAAGGACTCCTGGCTTTATACTTCGTGCATGACAACGGTGTGGCGTAGGCATGAAACACCGCGGGCAACTTCTTTGCCGCTTTTTAAACGCACCCTTGAGTTGCGCGTCCATACCACGCGGCCGGAAGCAAATGAGCAAGTGTGCTTGAGCGGTAGTATTGAAGCATTGGGTAATTGGGATCCTGCCCAGGCAAAACCCATGTATGAAATTGCACCCAATGAGTGGGCCGTGACGCTGGATATTTCACAGCTTTCTTTTCCCTTTGAATATAAATTTTTAGTGCGCTCTAAGCAAGGGACGGAAGTATCTTGGGAAGAAAAAGGGAATCGTGTGTGCGGGGAAGCCGTACTAAAAGATGACGAAGTGTGTATCCTTTCCGATTTAAGACCCATTTTTTCGGAGGGTAAAAAATTTCATGCGGCCGGTACAGAAATTCCGTTGTTTTCGTTGCGTTCAAACACCGGCTGTGGTTGCGGTGATTTTGGGGATATCCCCTCGCTTGTAGATTGGGCGGTTCAAACCGGTCAACGCGCTATTCAATTTTTACCGATCAATGATACAACTATGACTCGTTCTTGGGCCGATTCCTCTCCTTATCGCAGTATTTCGGTATATGCATTGCACCCTATCTATGCAGACACGCGAAGTTTGCCTCCGTTAAGTCAGGACGTAGCGTCTGTTTTTGAATCAGCACGAGCTGATTTAAATGCCACTACACAATTAGATTACGAAGGTGTTTTACAATTAAAATTAAAACGCCTAAAATATGCCTTTGAACAAGAAGGAAACGAGGTGCTTGCTTCCACAGCGTTTAGAACGTTTTTCCAAGAGAATGAATATTGGCTTTCCGCCTATGCGATGTTTTGCGTGCTCAGAGATCGGTTTAATACGGCGGATCATAGTCATTGGCCGCAATATGTTTTTTTTGCGCGGGAAGACGCCCGGCACTTTTGTGCATTGGGAGCGCCTGACGAACAAGAGGTGCGTTTTTGGTACTATGTGCAATTTGTTTTACATACGCAGTTATTAAGAGCGGCTCAATACGCGCGTGAAAAAGGCGTGGTGCTGATAGGAGATATCCCTTTGGGCGTATCGCCAAGAGGGGTAGACATTTGGATGGATCCCGGATTTTTTGAGCCGGATAGGCGGACGGGTACGGCTCCTGATGAATTTTCGCCTACGGGGCAGAAATGGGATTTAGTACCCTATAATTGGGAGGCCCTGGCACGGGATGGCTATCGCTGGTGGCGGCGGCGTATGCTTCACTTGGCACACTATTTTGATGCTTATCGTTTAGATCACGTGCAAGGTTTTTTCCGCATGTGGGAAATTCCTCAATCGGCTACTCAAGGCATATTAGGACAGTTTGTTCCATCTAAAGGATTTTCTAAAAAAGAATTAGAAAAACGCGGTTTTGTGTGGCATGATTGGTTTATCAAGCCATACATTACTTCCTCGGTAGTAGAAGAAATTTTTGGGGTTTTAGCGGAACATGTAGAAAAAAATTATTTACAACTTTGTGCGGAAAATCAATTTGAACTACAACCCCAATATAATTCTCAAGTTAAAATTGCGCAAGCTCTGCCTATAGATAATCCGGAAACGGCTTTATTATATCGCGGCTTATGTGAGCTAACAGCAGAGGTCCTTTTCGTGCCGGATTTTAAAGTGCCGGGTGTTTATCACCCCCGCATTGATGCCTTGAAAACCAAGGCCTTTGCCGCACTACCTGAGCCACAACAGAAAATTTTTGAAAAAATCTATGATGAGTATTGTTCTGCTCGTCAAAACCAACTGTGGAAAGAAGAAGCTATCAAACGTCTTTCGGCAGTTGTGCAAGGATCTTCTATGCTCTGTTGCGGTGAAGACTTAGGCGTCTTGCCGACGTGTTTACCGGAAGTTGCCGAAAAATTAAATATATTGCGTTTGGAAATTCAACGGATGCCAAAAACGGCCGGGGCGGAGTTTGCAGATACAACGTCTTATCCGTATTTATCGGTAGCTATGCCCGGAACGCATGATATGTCGGTATTACGCGCCTGGTGGAAAGAAGATCCGGAGCGTACTGAAAAATTTTGGGAACAAGTATTAAAGGGGGCAGACCCCCAACCTGCGCAAGCAAATCATGAAATTTGTGAAAAAATTTTATTACAACATCTCCAAAGCCCGTCATTACTTATGCTGGCACAATTTCAGGATTGGACCAGTATAGATACCTTGCTTCGTGGGACGGATCCTGAAGCAGAACGTGTGAATGATCCGGCGAATCCCCAGTATCGCTGGAATTACCGAATGCCGATTGCGCTGGAAGATTTACAAGTTCAAACTTCCTTTAACGAGAAAATTAAGAAGATGATTTTGGAGTCCGGCAGATAAATTAGTTCTTGTGAGTAAATGCAAGAAAAGTAGTTTGCCGTGTTTCTAAAATATCAGACTAGACCTCGGCCACAAGTCGGCTCGTTGACCTTTGCTACCCAAAAATCTTAGACGAGTACTAATCAGTCGGTGTGCTCGCGGGAACTCGCCCTACGTAAATTTCCTGACGGAAATTTCGCCCGGGCCCGCCCTCGCGGTTTTTGCCTTTCATGGCTTACGCATGTTCAAACAAAAACATCGCTGCGGGCTTCGAGTCCTAGACGCGGGCAAAGCAATTAAAATATCAGACTAGACCTCGGCCACAAGTCGGCTCGTTGACTCTCGCCGCTCGCGGCCCCGGCTCGCGGTACTCGCCTTGCGGCGCGTTAAAACCGCGCACGCAAACTCGTGCAACGCTGCGCCTTTCTCGTCCAAACGCACACCAAGCAGTTGGTGTGCTGTCCACTAAACCATATAAAAAGAACTCCCTTTTGGGGAGTTCTTTTTATATGGTTTCCGGACTAGGACTCGAACCTAGAATGACTGGACCAAAACCAGTAGTGATACCATTTCACCATCCGGAATTAAATTTTCATCACAGCTAAAGCAGGTTTGTCAATCAAAAATCTGTGCTGATATTATTCTACAATATTTCCACCGTCTTGCAAAGAAGAATTTTGTTCTTCGGCGGAAGCTTCTGCTTGTTTCTCAGCGGCTGAAGGAGCTTTTTTTAGTTCTTCTTCATATGCTTTCAAAACATTGGTTTCTAAGTATTCGCGAAACTCTTGATTGATTGGGTGTACCATATCTTTATGAGTTCCGTCTGGTAACTTACGGGATGGCATACATAAAAATACACCTTTCGTCCCTTCAACCACTTTCATATTTCTTACTACGAAAGAATCGTCAAACGTTACGCTGGCAAATGCTTTTAGACGATCCTCTCCCATAAGATGTATCCTTATTTCCGTTATTTTCATTCGTTGAACTCCTGTAAAATGTCGTCAACACGACAGTCCGTTCCTGACTTTCTACCTTTTGTATTAAATTTTTTGCATCCTTTTCAGTTTCAACTAAAGCAAAGACTGTGGAGCCGGAACCGGACATTAAAACTGCATCTGTATTCGTCTTCAGAGTAAGCAGCGCATTTCTTACAGAGTTTGTAAAAGGAACAACACACTCTTCCAACCGATTGAATAATAAATCTTTCCACTCGGTCAGAGGTGCGGCACATCTCAGGTACTCTACTAATTTATCTAAATTGGAAATATTTGTCAAGATAGATTTTTTAGACGGCAAATTTAACCGGGCAAATACACCCTTGGTGGGAACTACCGTATTTGGATAAACCAACACCAAAAAAGGCCAGGGCCCTTTAGAGGATACCGGTGTTAATTTTTCGCCGATACCTTCTCCGCGTAAGAACGTATCCTCATACATAAACAAAGGTACATCTGCACCCAACGTTTTGGCGGTTGGCAGTAGTTCGGTTTTATCTTTTCCAAAAATTTCATCCATAAGAATTTTTACATAATGACC
>CACZKQ010000108.1 GCA_902781765.1 uncultured Elusimicrobium sp.
TGCTGTTCTTAAACTGCAGTTTCTGGCGTTTTGTGTGGACGCATACCGAAGTTTCCGGTTTTACGAACACACTGTTCATGCTGTCCATCCCACTTGCAGTGTTTACGCTGATGTATCTGACGTTCAGCCTGCTGCTCCTTCCGTATGTAGGCAAACCGCTGATGATACTTTTGCTTATCATTTCCGGCGCGACCAACTACCTGATGTTCCAATTCGGTACGTTTATCGACGCGGATATGATCCGCAACACGTTTGAAACGCACCCCGGCGAAGTGAAAGATTTAATCACGCCCCTGTCCGTATTATGGCTGACGCTGGGCGGTATTGTACCCGCCGTGTGGCTGGCGCGCGTAAAAATCGTTTTTAGACCTTTCTGGAAAGAAGTTACCGCCCGCCTGGCGCGCTGCGGTATCCTTTTGCTGTGCGTGCTTGTTTTAGCGCCGTTTGTGTATAAAGAATACGCCTCGTTCGGCCGCAACAACCGCGAAGTACGCCGCCTGGTAAACCCGCACAACTACGTGTACGCCACCATCCGCTATTTCCAGATTGAACAACAAAAGAAACGTCCGTTTATCAAACTCGACGAAGAAGCGGAACACGTACCGTACCCGGACGAAGAAAAAACGGTATTTATCGTAGTACTGGGCGAAACGTCCCGCGCAATGAATTTTTCGTTAAACGGATACGAAAAAGAAACCAACCCAGAACTTAAAAAACACGATATCGTCAACTTTAGAAACGTCCAGTCCGCCGGCACGGCAACGGCGGTGTCGGTTCCGGCGATTTTCTCGTTTACGTCCCGCAAAGATTTCAGCCCCACCGACGCCAAATACACCGAAAACCTGCTGGACCTCTTACAGCAAACCGGGTATGAAATTTTGTGGAAAGAAAACGACAACGGCTGCAAAGGCGTCTGCCAGCGCGTGCCCAACGTGGAAATGGATTTGAAAGACAAACGCTTCTGCGACGGCACCTACTGCAAAGACGAAATTCTGCTCGACGGCCTGGAAGAATACTTAAGAAACATCAAAGGCCACACATTTATCGTTCTGCACACCATCGGCAGCCACGGCCCGACGTACTACCGCCGCTATCCGCCGGAATTTAAGAAATTTACCCCCACCTGCGATACGGAAGAAATCCAAACCTGCACGCAGGAACAAATCAAAAATACGTACGACAACACCATTCTGTACGCGGACCACATCGCCGCGAGCGTAATCGATATTCTCAAAAAGTTCCCCGAATACGAAAGCGGCATGATGTACGTGTCCGACCACGGGGAATCGCTCGGTGAAAACGGCGTTTACCTGCACGGTCTGCCGTATTTCATCGCCCCTAAAGAACAGACGGCCGTCCCCATGGTGATTTGGATGAGCGACGTTATGAAAAAGTCCGACCATTTGGATTACGAATGTTTAAAGAAAAAAGCGGCGAAAGGCCAGTTCTCGCACGACAACATCTCCCACTCGCTTCTTTCGTTAATGGAAGTAGACAGCACGGCATACGATAAAAACTTAGACTTCTTTGAAGAATGCCGCATTGACCCGCTTCCCCGCAAAAACTAACCGTTTAGCCCCGGCCTCAACAAGCCGGGGCGTTTTTTTACCCTTTATAATTGATAAAATATAGATAGGTTACGCGTGAAGTCACATCACGCAATTTAAAAAACCGAGGAATAAAAAACATGTTACCCAAAGCGTATGAACCGCAGGAAGTAGAAAAAAAACTGGCCGAAAAATGGCAAAACGCCAAACTTTTCGCCGCCACTGCCTATAAAAACTTCAAAGCCAAGTTAAATTAATATTTTCTTTTCTGCAAATACTTATACGCTATTGGATACATAAGTTGTCAAAGTTAACCAAAATAATCGTGGTTTTATAGTGTCCACAAGTATGTAGGTTGGCATAATAAAAGACCTTACTTATTTTCAATTTGCTACAATGGGATAAGGAGATTTTATGCAAATTCATCAGATTCGCAATGCCACCGTTAAAATAACCTATGCAGGAAAAACTTTTTTAGTGGATCCCTGGCTACTACCCAAAGAAGCCATGCCCGGTTTTGCAGGGGCTTTTCATAGTGAGGTTCGTCAAC
Organism: uncultured Elusimicrobium sp.; assembly: GCA_902781765.1. Classification (GTDB taxonomy): domain Bacteria; phylum Elusimicrobiota; class Elusimicrobia; order Elusimicrobiales; family Elusimicrobiaceae; genus Avelusimicrobium. The sequence continues at coordinate 2,098 of CACZKQ010000108.1, forward strand.
CCCGTGTAGAACTACCTTTGCCGGTAGCGGAAATTGTAAAAGCAGATGCAGTTATTTTGACCCATGTTCATCCCGATCATTGGGATGAGATGGCCGCCAATCATATCCAAAAGCAAATCCCCTTTTTTGTGCAGTCACAAACCGATAAAACCATTATTGAAAAATATGGATTTACCAACGTGTGTATTTTGTCTGAGACAGGTACTCTATTTGAAGGCATCACTCTTTATAAAACGCCTTGTCAACATGGGAGAAAAGAAATTGTAAAACCCATGTGCGAAAAAATGGGCATGCCTTATGATGCCATGGGAATCGTATTTAAGAACTCTGCGGAAAAAACGCTTTACGTGGCAGGCGACACAATTTGGTGCGAAGAGGTAAAGCATACATTAGACACTTACAAGCCCCAAGTGGTGCTTATTAACGCCTGCGGAGCGAGTTTACTTGTGGGCAATGGAGAACGCTTGATTATGCACAAGCAAGATATAGAAGATCTTGCCTCCTATATACCGCAAGCACAAATTATTGCCAGCCATATGGATACCGTCAGCCATTTAACGGTTACGCGCCAAGATATCCGTTCTTTGGGCCTGTCTAATGTACATGTCCCGGAAGATAACGAGGTACTTTCTTTTTAGAGTAAACGCACTTTACTTTGGCAGGTTTTATAGTGTCCACAAGTATGTAGGTTGGCATAATAAAAAGTGGGCATTTTCTCGTATAATTGCAGGGGAGTGGATATACGTTATAGTGTCCAAACTGTGCCCAGTATATTCATAGTTTTCGCAAAAAATTTTAGTAGTTTTTATACTTCTTCGACGAGAACTAATAATTATAGTATGTAAAAAAATCTTGGCAATTTAGGTTGTGCGGATATAGTTTGCAGAAAAATCGTGTATATTTACATTTTTGTCGACGAGAAAAGGAAAGATTTTAGCGTTTACTGTACACCATAAAGGGTCCACTAAGAATATACACTTTTTTGCTTTTTTTGCATTTTTTGCTTTTGCGAACACCGACGAGAAAGTATAAGAAAAAACCCGCTCTCGACGGAGAACGGGTATATTTTAAGACGTGCGCCCAACAGGAATCGAACTTGTATCTTCAGCTCCGCAGGCTGACACTCTATCCATTGAGCTATGGGCGCGGAAATCGTACTAAAATTTTTACTACCTAATTATTTTAACATTTTTGCCGGGGCATTTCAAATTTCTTTTAAAATTTTATTTCCGGACCCGGATATTATATCATTTCTGCAGCTTTAAACTGCTATAATACTCGTATGAGCCAAAATAATACGGGGACCTACGTATACGATAAAAAGTTAAAAAAAATGGTGAAAATTTCGGACAAAGTCCCTTCTCGGAAAACTAGATCTCACATCTGTCAGGGATGTTGTGGACACTGCGCTTGCCATGAAAACTAAACCGATTTTGGATTTAACAGAACATTCTTCCCCAGGCCATAATCAGGATATCGGGCTCAAAGGTCTTAGCGGTGTTGTACGCGTCTTAGGACAAGTACTATTACCACATTTAATTGCTGGATTAGGGCTGATGTTGACGTCGGTTTACGTTTGGTATTTGATATTGATAAAACCACTTCATCTTTCCAGTGGTTTTGCCGGTTTGTTGGTTGTAATTTTATTAGGAGGAATTGGAATTGCCGCTTTTTCATATGCACTCATAGGAGCCGGTGTTTTTGCGCTTTACCAAGCCAGCACCGCTTGGGAAGATTTTATTGACCATACGTTGGAATTAGTGCAAGAAAAAGCCATTTCCAAATTGGAAGGTTTTAAGGACGGAGTAGCCAAAACTCAAGCCAAGGTACTCATTCGAGGTAGTGTGCGGGAAGTGTTCCAACATATGCGTCAGCAAGAAATGGCTTCCTGGCCTCGTTGGATCGTGTTTTTATGCTTGGGGGGAGTTATGTTGGCCATGCGTTCGGTGTTGATTGCCCGGATTGTTAAATGGTCGGGAACAACAATTAAAATTAGTAAAATTTTTGCTGGAAAAGCGACCTTAGTGGGGGCTGTTTTTTTAAATTTACGTTTTTTTGCACTATTACTTCTTGGATTGGTATACATGGCCGGTGGAATAGTACTCGTATTTAATATACTACTGTTATGGTGGATAAAATAAATGTTATATAGAATAGAATGCATTTGTATATTTTTATTGCTAACACTTACATGTTGGGGACAAACGTCTAAACAACTTGTTGCGCAAGCTAAAAAGACGCCCAAAGTGCAACAGCGTCTTACGCTACTTAATCAAGCTATTTTGCTAGATCCAAACAATGCAGATGCTTATCATAACCGGGCAGATGTGGAATTAGGAACAGGCCAATACGATCGTGCCGTTGCGGATTACACACGCGCCATTGAATTGCGGCCCAAAGATCCGTTTCGCTACTATGCTCGTGCGCTAGCTTATCTGGATTCTAAAAAAACATTACCGGCTATTGCAGACCTAACAAAAGCTATTTCCTTAAAGCCGACCTACTCCAATTTTTATCTAATGCGTGCTCGTGCTTATCTAAAGGCAGAAAAGTATGAAGCGGCATATTCTATTCCCTCAACGCTTGCCTGAACATTTTCATCAAAATAGTTGTACTGAACCATGACCACATCCCAGTCATAGCCGTCAATGAGCAAATCAAACTCTTCTTTGGCCCCATGGTATGAAAAACCTACATATTTGATTTTGCCGTCACGTTGAGCCTGATTTAAAAATTCAAACAAACCTTTTTTAATCAGACGATTAACAGATTTTAAATCAACAGAATGAACCAGATAATGTACAACTCCAACTTTATTTCCATCTTCTATGAGATTATTAATTTTACCATTCAATGACATGTCAAGATCATAAAAATCCCGAATTCCTTTAAC
>CACZKQ010000109.1 GCA_902781765.1 uncultured Elusimicrobium sp.
AACATGTTCAACCAGAACAAGATCGCCGGCGTCCTCAGGATGGTGCGCGAATTTCGCGCGAAGGGCGCATCACGGGCCGCTTTACGCCCGAAGAAGCCCGCAGCTTAGCCATCGTCTTAAAAGCCGGTGCTTTGCCTGCCCCGGTGCGCGTGATTGAAAAGAAAACCATCGGGCCGACCTTGGGCGAAGACTCTATTAAATCGGGCTTATCCGCTTCGTTATACGCGCTCGTTTTAATCTTGGTATTTATGGCCATCTATTACAAAGCGGCCGGCGTAATTGCCGATATTGCTTTGTTACTTAACTTTGTGCTGATGATTGCCACCATGAGCTATTTCTCCGCCACCTTGACGTTGCCCGGTATCGCGGGTATGATTTTGTCGCTCGCTATGGCTATTGACGCCAACGTCTTAATCATTGAACGTATGCGCGAAGAAAAACGCTTAGGCAAACCGGTATACGAAGTAATCAACCTCGGTTACGACAAAGCATGGTCTGCCATTTTTGACTCCAACATCACCACCATTATCGTCGGTGCATGTTTATTGCAATTCGGCACGGGCCCGGTCAAAGGGTTTGCCGTAACGCTTATCATCGGGTTGTTAGTCAGCTTGTTCACCGCCGTATTTGTTACGCGCGCGATTTACGAGCTCATCTTAACTTCCAACACTAAGGATATCAGCTTATGATGAATTTATTTCCTAAAACACATATTGATTTCCTCAAATACCGCAAAGTCTATTTCTCGCTGTTTGCCGCGGTACTCGTGGCGGGCGTGATTTGCTTTTGGACCAAAGGGTTCAACATGGGAATTGATTTTACCGGTGGAACCATGGTACAAGTAAAATTTAATGCCCCGGTGGAAATGAGCCAAGTGCGTGAAGCACTTGCACAAACCGGTGCCAATTCGGAATTGCAATCGTACGGAGATAACACGTTCGCTGTTAGCGAAAAAAGCACCGAACAGGAAGTAGGTGTCGTGCAAGCACGTATTGAAAAAGCCTTAGATACCTTAAAAGTACCTTATGAGGTGGAGCAAACTAACTCCGTAGGGCCAGCCGTCGGTGAAAGCATGACGGAACGTGCCTTGTGGGCGATTTTGCTCTCCCTGGTATTTATTATCATCTATGTCGCTTTCCGTTTTAGCAACATTTTGTGGGGTGTATCGGGTGTAGTAGCCTTATTCCATGATTTGTTCTTAATGGCGGTAGCTTTCTCCATTACCGGGCGCGAAATTGACCTCGTCGTTGTGGCGGCCTTCTTAACCGTAGCCGGGTTCTCTATTAACGATACGATCGTCATTTTTGACCGTATGCGCGAAAATATCCGCTTACATCCTAAAATGAGTTTCGGCGAGTTAATCAACTTGTCTATTAACGAAACGCTTTCGCGTACTGTTATTACGACGTTGACGGTCATCTTTGCCCTGGTGGTATTATACGTATTCGGCGGCGAAGTGATTAACTCGTTTGCGTTTGCGATGCTCATTGGGTGTATTTCCGGTGTATATAGTACGATTGCCTTAACGACTCCCTTGGTATATACCTGGAGCCACGGACAATTAACGGAAAGTTCTAATCCCAATAAACCGGCCACTAAGCAAAATGTAGATGCGTTTATTAAAAAACAACAAACCGCTAAACCGCAAGGTAAAACGGTTACTAAAATCAAACGCTCCCGCCGGAATAAACATTAAACTTACTGCGGAGCTCTTTAAAAAAGGGCTCCGCCGTTTACGTAAACATCTAATGGGTGTTTACGCGAGCGAATAGAAAAAATGCGCAAAATTAAACGTTTTAAAATTTCTCCCCGTCAAAAAGAAATTCTGCGTAAATTGTTACGCGGAGGCGGTCTTTTACGCCAAGCCGGGTTTACAAGCGAAATGGAAGTTAATGCGTATATCTTGAAAGCTTTTTCTTTACTAGACCCCGGTGTTGTATATGAATTTAATCAAGATGCCCACTGGGAATTAGACCAGGATAGTACCATTCACAAAGAAATGTTTAGTGCGTGTACCGTTACGTTGGGACCTAAAATAGAAACGTTTTTACAAGAAGCGCAACAAGTCAATCCATCCCGTGCAATCGTAGCCGGAACGATTATTTTAGAATTTTTGAAAAATGCCGTTATTTTTATAACGGATTTAGTGCGCGAACAAGCCGCTAAAGAGGAATATGAGGCATTAGAGCCACAATTTGTGTATTTACCCCCCTTTGGTATCGCCGCACCGCCAAAGCTATTTCGAGAAGCTATCCGGGTGGAAAAAACCTTAGCTCAAAAAACGCTTCCGCTGATTTTAGAAAAATTAAATGCTCCGAAAATTGACGTTACTTTTACGGAAAATAAGGAAAGCTTACTTCCCGTTTACACGACGGTATTTTTAGTACCCTGGCAAAAATTACGAAAAAAAGGTAAAAAATAATATGGCCAAACAACCTAAAGAGTATACTGATTGGAAACATGCTGTGGGTTCTACACTGGCCTACTGGTACACCTTATTTTTGGGTTGGACGACCCGCGTCTATTGGTTTAAAAACGGGGCTGCCGAGTCATTGGAAAAATCGGGCCAGGGACTTATTTACGCCATTTGGCACAATCAGCAACTCTTTTTGTTATATCCCTACCGTGGACAAAAAATTGCAGCGCTCATCAGTCAATCCGCGGACGGAGAATATATCGCGCGCTGCTTGCCGAAATTTGGCATGATTGCTGTGCGTGGTTCTTCTACGCGCGGCGGTGCGCGGGCGTTAATTAAACTGTTGCAAGCTACGCGCGAAGGATACCACCCAATGCTCACGCCAGACGGTCCACGCGGACCGATTTACAAAGTGCAAAATGGAATTTTATTTTTGGCTCAAAAAACCGGTTTTCCTATTATCCCGGTAGGTTCGGCGCTAAGCCATAAATTTAAAGTACATTCCTGGGATAAAATGCGCGTACCGCTTCCTTTTGGCAAAACAGCACTTTGTTACGGAACACCTATCTATGTAAAAACGACTGAAGATATGCCTCATGCGGCGGCTGAATTAGAGAAACAACTTAATGAAATGACCGACAAAGCTGAGTGGTTCGTCAATAAAAAACACTTTGACCCTAAAGAAAAATAACTGCCGTTCGTCTTCTGCTTATACAGTTTCAATGTTATAAAAATCCCCCGGGCAAAGTTCCCCGGGGGATTTTTATTAAAATAAATAGCTTATTTTCCTTGTAAAAGTTTAATACCTTGAGCGATATTTTGTCCGCTTGGTTGCTGGTAAGCAAACAAACCAAATTCCGGTAATACCGAGAATAAATGGTCAAAGATATCACTTTGCAAACTTTCGTATTGGGTCCATACGGTAGTATTTAAAAAACAATAAATTTCTAACGGTAAACCATGCGCTTCTTGCTTAAGTTGGCGCACCATTAACGTTAGCTCCGGGGTATCTTTCACAACGTATGGACGCGACGCTAAATAAAGCTCGGCATATTTGCGAAAAGTACCGATATTCGTTAAATGACGCCCGTTTAAAATGTTTTCTTGCAAATTATGTTCAGCATTAAATTTATTTACTTCTTCTTCTTTTTCACTCAAATAATCTTTGAGTAAATCAATTTTTTTAAGACGATTTAACATCCCTTTATCTAAAAACCGGACTGTATCCACATCAATAATAATACTGCGCTGGATACGACGCGCACGCGCATCGTACATTCCGTTCCAGTTTTTAAACGGTTTAGAAATTAAATCATACGTCGGCACACTAACAATCGTCATATCAAAATTTTGCACACGCACACTGGTCAGCCCAATGTCAATAATATTTCCGTCAGCGCCGGCAGAATCCACTGTAATCCAGTCGCCGATTTTAATTAGGTTATTGGTCGTTAATTGAATACTGGCTGCAAAGCCTAAAATAGGGTCCTTAAAAATCAAAGAAAATACGGCCGCCAATGCAGATAACCCTGTAATAATATACGTAGGCTTACGTCCTAATAAAAGCGATAAAATAAAAAGTCCCGTCCCTAAAAATACAATAATTTTAACGGCTTGCACCAAACCTTTTACGGGCAATTTTGGGTTACGTCCGTACAAAGAATCTATCGTATTAAGGAAGGTATGAATCAGCCACGAGAAACAGAAAATCACAAATAGCCCTGTTATCTTATTCACGACCGTTAACAACCATTTAACTTCTTTTGAAATGAATAACGGATAAAAATTGATTATCAAAATAGCAGTTAAACAAAATCCCAAAGCAATAAAAAAACGCTTGGAGGCCAACGCATTCGTCCATTTTTTTAGACCCAAACGGCTTAATACATTTCCCAACACCTTACTACAAAAAAAGGTAAAAAATTTGATAGATATATAGACAAACAGCAAAAAAACCACTACTGAAATAAGTTGAGCAACAAGCAATTGCTTTGTTTCGGGAATGCAAGAAATTTTCTGCACATAATTTAAAATAAAATACATATTGTTCCTCTGTATAAAAAAGTTACTATAATAAGAGTGTATGAAAAAATCCACCTGGCTTGCAATCTTAATATTATTAACCGGTTGCTACACACCTATGAATAATTCCGGCGTAGCAACTACGAAACCCTGGTTGGAAGTTTCCGGCAAAAAACTGGATTTTGACGGAAAACAATACGATTCTTGCTATCAATTTAAATTGCATTTCTGGCCTCAAGAAGCTCAACAAGTAATTAACCTAAAAGAGGCTTGTATTTCCAGTTGTTGTTGGCGAAGTGATAAAGAAGAAGTCGTCTTGGATTTTAATAAACACTTTGAAACGGATTTAGCGATCTACGGCAGAGCGCGTAAATATTCTCCCGGAAAAATTACATTAAAAATTTCACATTCCAATTTGTTAAATACCACAAAAGTAACCGCTTCTCCTCAACGAGCTATTTCCAATACCGGGCTGGTGAAACTTTCGTACAAAGAATATGAAAATCCTACCCGGCTAGCTCAGCTTGAAACTTCTGCCCGTCAGCAAGCA
>CACZKQ010000110.1 GCA_902781765.1 uncultured Elusimicrobium sp.
CCCAACAACAAAGCGGGTTGGACCCCTTGCCGGACATAGCCGCACAAAAATCCATTTCCGCTGCGTGCGAATCGGCGGCTAAATTGCTGATAGAACCAATCAACAGTGCTATCAATTCTGCCAAAGTATTTAACGTAACAGTGAAGGACGTAAATACCATTGAACGTCTAAAACAAATTCAGGATATTTTCAAAAATTTGCGTGAAATTGAAGACTACAATTTAGTCAAATATACTAATTCCAGTGCCCAGTTTGAAGTATTTGCCAATACTTCAACTCCGGAGGAATTAGCAGCAAAAATTATCCGCAAGTACAATGTAAACTTTACGGTGAATCATATTACTCCGTCCGTAATTGTACTTAGTTTTAACTGATATGCTCTCAACGGTTTGCACAGGTGCCATCCAAGGCATTGAAGGTTTCCCGGTTTGCGTAGAAGTGGACATTGCCCCGGGCATGCCCACGCTAGCCGTTGTGGGCCTTCCCGATGCCGAAGTGCGCGAAAGTAAAGAGCGCGTGGTAGCTGCCATCCGTAACAGCGGATTTGATTTCCCTTTAAAACGAATCACCGTCAATTTAAGTCCTGCCGAACTGCGTAAAAGCGGCACGCAATTTGATTTGCCGATTGCGCTGGGTATCTTGGCCGCTAGCGACCAACTTTCTCAAAATGCCCGGCAAAAATTAACCGGGCTGCTTGTTTTAGGAGAACTTGCGTTAGATGGCACCTTGCGGCCGTGCGCCGGCGTGTTACCAATGCTTATTTCGTGTAAGAAATTAGGTAAAACTGCCGTTATTCCCCCGCAAAACGTATTGGAAGGGCAAGTGTCTTCCGCCCCTTTTATTACACCGCATACGCTCAAAGATTTGGCAGATTATTTGGAAGGGAAAATAGAACAAGATGCCGTCCAAATCAGTTACATTCCGCAAACGGAAGAACGGTTAGAGCCGGAAATTGATTTTGCCGAGGTCAAAGGCCAAGCCCTCGCCAAGCGCGCGCTGGAAATTGCCGCCGCGGGTGGGCATAATGTGCTGATGATTGGGCTTCCCGGAACCGGCAAAAGTATGCTTGCCAAACGCTTTCCCGGCATTTTACCGCCGCTTACCCAAGAAGAATCGTTGGAAATTACAAAAATTTATTCTATTTGCAATTTAATGGGCAAAAGCCGCCTCTTAACCAACCGTCCGTTCCGGGACCCGCACCACACCATTTCTAACGTGGCCCTTATCGGCGGCGGTTCTACGCCGCGCCCGGGGGAAGTGTCGCTAGCGCATAACGGCGTACTCTTTTTAGATGAATTTGCCGAATTTTCCCGCGCCGCATTGGAAGTCTTGCGCGAGCCGCTTGAAAATGGACAAGTAACCATTTCGCGCGCCAAAGAAACGGTAACGTATCCAGCACGGTTTACGTTGGTAGCCGCCATGAACCCTTGTCCGTGTGGAAATTTGGGCAATCCCTTAAAACCCTGCACGTGTTCCCCCATGCAGATTAACCGCTACAAATCGCGCATTTCCGGGCCTTTATTAGACCGCATTGATTTGACCGTCAATTTAAATCCGGTCAAATACAGCGATTGGAATAAAACAAGCGAAGGCGAAACATCGGCCCAAATTCGGGAGCGCGTACTAAAAGCGCGCAAAATTCAACGCGCCCGGTTTGCCGGAACAAACACCACCGCCAACGCTTTTATGAACGCCAAGCAGATTAAAGAATTTTGCCCGTTGCCGCCCGGAGCCGATACGGTGTTGGAAGCGGCGATGCGTAAATTTGGGTTAAGCGCGCGCAGTTTGGATAAAATTTTAAAAACGGCCCGCACGATTGCCGATTTAGAAGGGAAAAAGGACATTGAAGTAAAACATTTAGTGGAAGTCATGCAATACCGCCCGCTGGACCGCAAGGGGGTGGCTGACTGATGAACCCGGCTATTTCTACGGCAGAACGGTTGGCGCGTATTCAATTAAACGCGTTTTTGTATTTTCGCGCCGATTGGCTAGAGCGGCTGATTGAAATTTTCGGCTCGGCCCAAGAAATTTTGCGCCAAGATGCCAACACCTTAGCCAAAGAAGCTAACTTAAACCCCGATACCGCCGCCCATTTACTGCGCGAGGCCTTTGCCGTCAACCCGCAGGAAGAATGGGATAAAACAACTGCTTTAGGCGGTCATATTTATCTACCGCAAGACGAAGAATATCCGCAATCGTTACGAAACTGCAAAGAAGCCCCTATTGCAATTTATGTGTTGGGCCAACTCCCGCCGGAAAATCAAGCGTGCGTAGCTATGGTCGGCACGCGCAAAATTACCCCCTACGGCCGGCGTGTGGCGCGTAAATTAGCCGAAGAATTAACGGCTTGCGGGGTAACGGTGGTCAGCGGGCTTGCCCGCGGCATTGATAGCGAATGTCAAGCCGCCGCGGTACGGCTTAAAAAACCGACGGTTGCCGTAATCGGAACCGGGATTGGACGTTGTTATCCGCCCGAAAATCGCGCGCTGGAAAAAGCGATTTTGGAACACGGCGGAGCGGTCATCAGCGAACTGCCGTTTAATAAACCGCCCAATGCATTTCACTTTCCGCGGCGCAACCGCATTATTGCGGCGTTGTCGCAGCCGGTGGTGGTAATAGAAGGCGAGGTAAAATCCGGCGCGCTTATTACCGCAAAGCTTGCTTTAGAGATGGGAAAAGACGTATTAGCCGTGCCCGGCCCGATAGACAGCCCGGTGTCCGGAGGCCCAAATTCCCTCATTCGCCAGGGAGCGGGGGTTGTCACCTCCGTTGCAGATATACTAGACTATATACCACAAGAGTTTCGGTTCGGGCTTGATGAGCGGTACTTTGAACATACCTCTTGCGCGCCGGATAAACCGCTGGAAAACTTAACGCAAGAGCAACAACAAGTAATGGCCTGTGTCGGTTCCGGGCAAGTAAGTTTGGACCAAGTGGCCGAACAATTAAATTTAGATGTACCGCAAACGGCAGGGCTACTGTTTGAACTCGAAGTAAAAGGTTTTTTGGCTTGTGAAAACGGGCTTTACAGTAAAAGCAAATTTTAATAAGTAAGGAAGTGAATTATGGCAGCTACTACGAACACAAAAGGGAAAAAACTCGTCATTGTAGAGTCTCCCACCAAACAAAAAACGATTAGTAAAATTTTAGGCAGTAATTATATTGTACGCAGTTCTTTCGGGCACGTGCGCGATTTACCCTCTAAAGATATCGGCGTGGATATTGACCACGATTTTACACCGACTTATGTGCCGGTGGACCGCGCCAAACGGTTAATTGCCGAGCTGACCGCCGTAGCCAAAAGTGCTAGCGAAATTTATCTTGCTACCGACCCTGACCGTGAAGGGGAAGCAATTGCGTGGCATTTGGTAGAGCTGTTAAAACTTCCTAAAGACCGCTACCAACGCATTTTCTTTCACGAAATTACGCCCGATGCCATTAAAGAATCGTTCGCCCATGCGCGCAAAATTGACGATAACCTCGTTAATGCCCAACAGGCACGCCGCATTTTAGACCGCATTGTAGGGTACAAATTATCCCCCCTCTTGTGGAAAAAAATTACTTCGGGTTTATCCGCCGGGCGGGTGCAATCGGTGGCCGTGCGGCTACTGGCCGAACGCGCCAAAGAAATTGCCGATTTTAAAGAGCAGGAATACTGGACCATTGGCGCACAATTTGAAAAACCAAATGCAGCCCCGCAATTTTGGGCGCGCGTATTAAAATGGCAAGGCAAAAATGTGGAACAAACCACCACTTATCACTTATTTGCCGAAGATTACAAAGTCAAAAATACCGTCTTTGATACCGAGGCAAGTTTAGCCCCGGTATCCGACGTTCTTCGCAAAGGGCCTAACAAGGTAGTGAAGGTGGAAAAGAAAGAAGTAAAGCAAAAACCCAAACCGCCTTTCATCACTAGCTCCATGCAACAAGATGCGTACAATAAACTCGGCTTTGCCTCGCAAAAAACCATGATGACCGCCCAGAGCCTCTACGAAGGGATTGCGATTGACGGCCAAACTGTCGGTTTAATTACCTACATGCGTACCGATTCGTTCAACGTATCTAAACTGCTCCAGGAACAAACGAAAAAATTTATCGCGGAAAAATACGGTACGCAATTTGTACCGGCCAAACAACCGGTGTATAAAAGCAAAGTAATGGGCGCGCAGGAAGCGCACGAGTCTATTCACCCTACCGACGTACGCCGTACGCCGCAACTGATGAAACCGTTTTTAACCGCCGACCAGTACAAACTCTACGAGTTAATTTGGCTTCGCTTTGTGGCCAGCCAAATGGCCGAAGCGGTGTTCAATACCGTAACCATTGATATTGCCGCCAAAGACGAAAAAACGTGTTTGCTACGCGCCAACGGACGTACGGTTAAATTTCCGGGCTATTTGTCCATTTATAAAGATTCGGACGAAGAAGAAAATACGGAAGACAGTTCTTCTGCCTTACTGCCGATTTTGACGGAAGGCGACGAATTGAAACTCGTTTCGCTTAATTCCAAACCGCACAAAACCACGCCGCCGCCGTGCTACAACGAAGCCAGTTTGATTAAGACGCTCGAAAAGCACGGTATCGGCCGTCCGTCTACGTACGCGCCGACCATTAAAACGATTTTGGACCGCAAGTATATCGCACGCCAACCGAAAACGAGTAAACTGGTGGCCACCGATTTGGGCATTACCGTTACGGAAAGCTTAAAAGGATTTTTCAAAGAGATTATGGATTTATCCTATACCGCGGGCGTGGAAGAAAAATTAGATAAAGTGGCCGAAGGTGGGCAAAAGTGGGTAGAACTGCTGTCCGATTTTTACGGCAATTTCAGCCGCGAGCTGATGGAAGCCGATAAAGGAATGCAACGCCCCGGCGCCCAAGCAACGGACGAAAAATGCCCCATCTGCGGCAAAATGATGCTTAAAAAACGAAGCCGCTTTGGGGAATATCTCGTTTGC
>CACZKQ010000111.1 GCA_902781765.1 uncultured Elusimicrobium sp.
TTAGCCCAATGCGCTGCTTCCAATATCATTACCCCTTTTCCGCGGTTATTTTTAAAACGAATCAGCGAAACAGGTAACCCCGAAAGTTGCGGGGCCGCAGAAACCGTACTTCCATCGTCAAAAACAGCCACATTTGGATTTTTTTTAAGACACCCTTCTACCACACGCCGCAAGGTACCAGCGTGATTATAATGGGGAATTACAATTGCAAAATGCATCGTCATTGTAAAATTTTTCCGCTCTGCCAATCTTTCAAAAATGGTTGCGTAAAGGCAGGCCATTCAAATAACAGATTGTTATTTTTATCTACCATTAACTGCACACTGTAACCGCGTGTCATCACCTGTTGTTTATCATCTAAAATACTAAAATCATAATTTAACCGCGCCGCTTCGCTATAGAAAAGGCGTGCTTTTATCTCGTACGTACGCGGAAAAACCAGTGAGTTAAAATAATCTACGTGGAATTTCCGAACAGGTATCAAAATACCTTGATTGTAAAAATCCTGGTATCCAATTCCTAAACTATCACCCAACGCAACGCGAGCATCTTCAATGTAACCGGCATAATGCCCATGCCAAACAATGCCCATGGGGTCAATTTCATTAAAACGCACCGTACGAAAAATAGATTTTTCAAGCGGTTTGGGAGCTCCGGGCGGGGTGATAAAATACTCAATATTTTTCATCTGTTTCTCCCTGAAAAAATCAATTGGCAAAATTTAGTTCCATTTTTGGCATTTTGTAATTCAGCGCTGATTTGCCCGTCGTTACGGGGGGTAAGTACGATTAAAATACGTTGGGAAGGACGAATCGGAGCGATAAATTTACTGCGAGATATAGAGGCAATTTCCATAGGCCGCCCCAGCATCCTACCTAATGCATCGGCACATAACCCGCACTGGCAAACACCCGGTAATAATGGATTACCCGGAAAATGTCCTTTAAATGCCGGGAAATCTGCCGGAATTACATAAATAAACCGATTGCCTTGCGCACTTTCAAAACAGGCACTTATTGCTTGCTCTAATGACATAAAACTCCTCCTTCTTGCCGCGTAGCTTGAAATACAGCACGCGCATACGTATCTTGGTAATAAATATTTGTTTCCGGGCAACTCGTCGCTAATTTAGCACGCGTAAAACGCCCAAAAGCCTGTACGACTAAATTCGGCAATTTTTCTTGTTTTACATACACTTCTATCCGCTGCGGGAAAACGGCCATATCCAACAATTTAATTCCTAAAGCAGATAATACAATCAGCCGCGTATGATCTTTTTCTACGTGTGAAACAGCCACAAAATCCAGCCCCCAAGGATTTACCGTACCTGCAATCTGTACAGAATCCGAAAGTGAAATTTGTTGTGAGGGAGTTGGTTTATAAACTAAATGGCTAGCACATCCCCATATACTTAAACAAACAATTAAAAATAGACTCTTTTTCATTTTATTTTATTTTCCTCAATCAAAGCCGGTAAAATCCATTGGGCTCCCAGCGCGGCACTTCCTACACCTAAAAAAGACGAAAGCCCTATGATAAATAATACTCCATGCCTTGCGAAAATAAGAACACCAAAACCGGCGAGTGTAGATAAAGCGGCCGTCCATAATGCTTGGGGGGGATAAGCTTCTTGCGTTTGTATGTCTGTTTCGGCGCGAATCAATTGAAAAACGCCGTAATCAATTCCTAAACCAATTAAGAACGGTAAAAATATCAAAACAAATAAATTGATTTCCACTTTAAATATCCAAAAACAGGCAAAAGTAAAACTGGCTGCTAATACTACCGGTATAAATGCAAGCAGTGCTTTTTTAATACTGCGAAACATTAAACTAACCATAAATAAATTCCAAATCAATGCCCAACAAACAATTTGCGCCGCTTCTTTTTTGATAGCACTTAATAATTCACGCTGCAACGAAGAACCGGCTATTAAAATTGATTTTGCACGTCGGGCGGCTGTATCTACTTCCGCGGTATTTGGCACCACATTAACAACAGCCCATGTTCCATTTGAAAGCGCAATAATTGGATTATAAATTTGCGAAAAATCAAAGGCGGCTTGCGGCGCTAGATCTACCAAAAAATCAAAAAACGGCGTAAACGCTTTCGGCGCAATTTTTAACGACTGCGCTTCTTGTTGGATGTTATTTTGTATGTCCGCTCGTTTTTGAAAAGTCCAAAAGGATTTCCACCTTTCCAGATTTTTTTCTACACTAGATTGCGACGGAAAAAGTACCGCCGTTGCTAAAGGGAAGGAGAGTTGTTTTGCAAACTGTTCATTATTAGCCAGGGCTTCTTCTTGGGTGTTACCTTTTACAAAAACTAAGGCTTGTTCCTGTTCTGTTCCGTTCAACACATTTTGCAAGATATTTCGTTGCGAAGTAAATTGCGAAGAGGTGGTATTTAACGTCTGCAAATCCCCCGAAAAATGCGTGTATTTAAGGCCACATATCCCTAACAGTACAACCAATATGCTAGTTATAATCGCCGTTTTTTTAGTTAAATAAAATCGCGTAGCATGAAAGAGAAAGGGAGTTTTCGCCGGGGTTAAATCCGTCCAATAAAGGGGGAAAATGTATAAGGCGGCTAACAGAGAAAGCAAAAGTCCGCTTATTGCAAAAACGGCTATTTGATGGAATACCTCTACCGACGAAATAAATAACGCTGTAAAACAAAGTGAAGAAGTGATAAATGTAATACACAAATGTTTTCTTAAATGCTTGCGAATTACCGTTAAATCTTTTTTGGCACGCAGTGCAAAAAATACATAAACAGCGTAATCTACCGATAAACCTGCCACCACACTTCCAAACCCCAGCGTAATACCCGAAATCCGCCCAAAAACAGTATATGTAATTAGTGCCGCTAAGGGAGTTACAGCTACAGGCAACAGATAAATTAGTAGCGCCTGTTTATCTCGTAAAAAAATAGCGAAAATAAGTGCCAAACTTACAAATGCCAAACAGCCGACTTTCCATAAATCGTGTTTAATCGCGGTTACATTTTCCGCTGTATAACGTAGTCCGCCCAAAAAAAACGCTTGAACTCCGGCAGGCAATTTACCGGAAAACTCAGCAAAAGCCCGTTGCATTTTTTGCGCGTACGGGAAATTGGCCGCTCCTACCATTTCATAAATACCCACGCGGACAGTTCCTTCCTGTGCCGTTAAAAAACCGTCTTCGTAGCGCGAGTGTGTCTGCGGATTGAGTAAAGCCAGCTTATGGGCCATAAGATCTATAAATCGCAACGGATCTAATTGCACCAGAGGCTTCATCAAAAACCCCTCAAAAGACACCAATTTTTCATAATCTTCCTGAATTGATTTTTGAATAGCACCAGGTGTTATTTTCTCTTCTAAAGCAAGTTGGTCTTGCTGCGCAAAATGGAACGGAAGTGCTTTTACAAGAGATTGGGCAATTTGGGGCGACGGAATAAATCCTACCGAGATTAGTTCTTTTTGCACAAGAAAATTTTTTAATTCCTGTGCATACTCGCGCGAGGTATCTTCATCGGGAGCAACCACTACCGCGAATATTTTTCGGTTTAGCGGGGAATGTTCAAAAAGTTCCACCTTTTCGCGTAGTACGTTAGGGATAAGCCCTTGAATATTTTCTTGTGGTTTTAGGTGAAAAAGCCCCCATACACTTGCGCCGACCAATCCAAGTAAAAAAATGGTCAGGGCGATTTTAAACGAATGCCGCATAGAAGTGTTGTTCACTTAAAAAGGTCCTTATCAAGTACTGTATTGATTTGGGGATTTTCAAATGTAATTTGTGTAAAATCGCCACCGGGTTCATCTAACCGTATTTTTTCCAGTGTCTGTGGATTTTTGATGGAAAACCAAGCTGTTACTTTTTCCAAAGACGTTAGCTTATTTTTAGGAGCCAGGGTTACGCCTCCGTCAAAATAATCAATTTCATACGTTTTGGAAAGCTCCTCCAAATCAAAAGAAAGCCATAGCATCATTTGCGTGGCAATATTGCGTGCTAACGTCGTAGAAACGGGAATTTTACTTCCTTTTTCTAAGCGGAAAGTTTTCGTTCCAATCAACAAAAAACCATTTTGAAAAGGTTCCGTATATTCCCACCGAATTTGCGCCGGATCTTTAGAAAAAGCAAACTTGCCTTTACTGATAATAGGCTCTGTTAGAAGCGTCATATGCTTTTCTTGCACAAAATTACTGACAAGCGTGTTTACTGCTAAGAACCGGGCAGCTATGTCGCTGGCGGTATCATTAGAAACCGCTTCTTGCGCTTGGATAAACCCGCTGACAACTAATAAACAAATAATAAAAATAATTTGTTTCATAACGAAGTTGGGGGGATTTTTCCTTCCCACATAAAAATATACACGGTTGCCTGAGCCAATTTTTCATTTTGACGGAAAACTTCGCCCTTAACAATGCGCGTACCCAAAAAATCGTCTTGTTGCTCCACACGTGTTTTTAACACATCTCCTTGATGGGCTAAGGCAAATACTTCAAAATTACGCACACTGACCAAATAGCCGCCGCCTTCGGTAGACAGGCCGGCTTCTTCGCGTCTTTTAGATTCACACACCGCAAAACTTTGGGCGATAATTTCACAAAACGCTTCCGGAGCGACCGTTGCATCTGCTCGTAAAAATAGGAAATCATCTCCCACCTGCGTTTGCACCCAAGCATTATCAGGCTTTGTGGAAATAATTTCATTTACTAGCCGCATAGGCGGCTGATGCGGAATTAGATTACCGATATGGTCAATCATTTTTATCTGTTTCCCTATTCGCAGCACGGCGAATTGCTAAATCCAAGTTAAGTACCCACTGATTGTATTTACGATGGATGGTATTTTTTTGGCATTATAATTCATATTAGAACTATCTTGGTAATGAATTGCATAGGAATTGGCCGTATATGGAATGCGCACCCGCACTTCGTGCCCGCGGGCAGCAAATAAACCTTCCACTTCAC
>CACZKQ010000112.1 GCA_902781765.1 uncultured Elusimicrobium sp.
TGTTAAATACCATGTATTTACAACGCTTAAAACACGCAGTAAAAACACTACCATTGTGAATTGGGAATCGTACGAAGAAACAGAAGCTGCTTTGAAAGAATACGCGGCGGAAGATCCCAACGTCCAAGGTATTGTTTACTTGCTGGGTGCGAACGTGAAGAAATTTGATAAAAAAGTAAGTCCGCACAGTGAGCTTACCAAATATGTCATGCCGCTGTTTATTGCACTTCGCGTATTTGAAAAAGGGCTTGCCAACCGTACGGATGCCGATACTTTCTTTGCGGTAAACACTAAAATTGACGGTACTTTTGGATATACAACAAAAGATGAGTTTAACCCCATTTCGGGTGCGTTATGCGGTGGGACAACCTGCTATCGTAAAGATGTCTATGAACGCACTGGTGCGATTGCTAAACTTATTGATTTTGAACCGACTACAACTCCGGACGAGATGGCCCAGAAAACGATGGAAGAAGTACTCCATGGCGATATGCGTTTGATGATTGGTACACGCGGAGGCCAACGCAGTACGATTTTATCCGTTCCGGTTCGGTTAGACCGCAGTGTCAAACATTTTGACTTAACTGGAAAAACGGTTATTTTCACCGGTTCTGGTCGTGGTATCGGGGCCATGCTTTCGCAGAAAATTGCCGCACAATATCATAGCAAAATTATTGTGCTTGATATTATTGAAATCCAAGAGAAGACACCGCTTTGGGCAACCATGAATGAGGCGGAATTGGCCGCGCTTAAAAAGCAGATTTGGGAAGATTTGAAAGCAGATCCTACCCAAAAAGCAACACCGGTTCTATTGGAACGTGCCTTTGGCCGCGTCAAAGATTCCATTACACTCTACAATAACTTGCAAAAATTGCGTGAGTTAGGTAGCGAGGTGGAATATTATCACTGCGACGTGCTTAATAGCTCTATGGTTAAAGAAGTTTGCACGAAAATCAAAGCCAAAAACGGCCGCGTGGACGGACTTATTCACTTCGCCGGGTTGGAACGCTCTAAACTGATTTACGATAAAGATCCGGCGGAATATTACCGTATCTTTGATGTAAAAGCAACCAGTTTTGCCAGCTTCTTGGCTAATAATATCGTGAAAGACGGCGGATTCTTTGCTTTTGCCTCTTCTATTGCCGGGAAATACGGTAACTTGGGTCAAAGCGATTATGCCAGTGCTAACGACTATTTAGCTAAGTCTGCTTTCTCGCTCACCAACCAAGGTTACCGCGCCGTTGCAATTGCCATGAGTGCCTATAAGAACGTAGGTATGGGTGTACGCGCCGGTGTGGAAACGTTCCTACGGTCCAACGGAGTGGATTTTGTAGATCCGGAAGACGGTATGCAAATTTTCTTAGATGAAATTGTATACGGTACTGTACCGGAAATTGTACTAACCGGGTCATTGGGGCGTTTAGATTGGGACCATCAACACCGCTTGGAGATGGACGAAATTGTACCGGAAGGAGATTCACATACGCCAACGGGAGGAGCTTCTTCCTCCCCTGCTCCCGCTATGCCCAGCACTCCGGTGCCTGCGCAAACGCCGTCCGCTCCTACTCAGGCTCAGGCAGCTGTACAAGGGCCGGACGTTTCTAAAGCGACGCATTTCTTAGGCACGGTAGGTACGCTTGTACAAGGGGCGGAAATTCGTTTAGAGAAAGAATTTAATTTGCAAAGCGATCCCTATTTAGCCGACCATGCAATAGAAGGAACTCCGTACGTACCGGGAGTAATGGGGGTGGAAACGTTTGTGGAAACTGCTACCGCGCTTACCGGAAAAGTTCCTCAAGGACTCAAAGATGTTCATTTTTACTTACCGATTAAACTCTTGCGCAATCGCCCGCAAGCCGTGCGTGTGATTGGTAAAGCGCAAGGGGGCGAAGTGAACATGGAAATTGAATCCGACTTTATTAACAGTAAAGGAATTAAAATGGGAAATACGCGCCGACACTTTACCGCCAAAGCGTTAGAAAATGGTTTTGTTTCTACGTGGCAAAATGTCAAAGCGCAAGCGATGAGCGGTCTTGACGCGGCACCTATTGTATCCGCGGAAGAGATTTATCAAAAGTATTTCCATGGACCTTCTTTCCAGGTAATGGGTGGGATTTTGCGTGTAGATAAACAAGCTTCTTTGGCTGTTTATAACACGACTCCGCGCCCTCAATGGGAAGATGCTCCGCGCACGTTACTGGCCAACCCTATGCTTATTGAAGCGGCATTCCAATGCTGTGGTTTTCAGGATATGACCATGGAACACAAAATGACGTTACCGGACGGAATTGCTGAACTTGCGGTATTTAAACGCGAAACGGCCCCTGCCAAGTTGTACTTGTACGGGGTTAACCGCGGAACAACGGTGGACGGAAAAACGTTGCATGATGCTTATGTATTTGACGAAGCCGGAGAGATTTGGGTGGAAATCCATGGCTACCAGGCAATAGGTCAATAGCATAGTTGCATGAGCGTTCAAATTGAAGTTGTTGATTTAAAAACACTGCCCCCTAGCCGGGAAGTGCTTACTGCGAAGGAACAATTGTACTATGAAACATTACGAGTTCCTAAACGCCGTAGCGAATGGCTGGGGGGCCGTGTTGCGTTAAAAAAGCTGATAGCAAAAGCAGAGAAGGTAAATTTAAAACAAGTAGAAGTTTTGCCTAATTTAGAAGGAAAACCCACCATAACGGTAAACGGAAACAGTTGGGAGTACGCATTTAGTATTACGCACAGTCACGGAGTGGCGGTGGCGGCAATAGATTTGCAAGCGGACTTTATCGGCATTGATTTGGAAAAAATAGAACACCGGATTGATGCATGGAAGACCGGTTTTTTTCATCAAGATGAATTAACCGATGACGGAGACGATTTTTTAACCGCACTTTGGACGCAAAAAGAGGCAGTGGTAAAATTACTCGGGACCGGGCTTTCGGTAAATAGTTTTGATGTGCGTTGTATAAATGGGCAGGTGCAATTTTACGGTGCGGCTTTGGAAGTTTATAACAAGCTCTCTCGCCCGCAAATTACGCTTACCACTTCGTCTTTACTACCTGGATTTATGTTTACAATAGCAGTGGGAAAAACCGGAACTCGGTTTTAGTAAGCATTATTATAGTAAAATATAAATATACCGATTTTGGAGGGAAGTATGATTGAACTTTTTGAAGACCCGCGGTTGGATAAGCCGTCTAATGACCCAGCCCCGGCCAGTTTAGTTAAATTTCGGCAAATTTCCCAAGATGCCCAAAAAGGCGCCGGCGAAGCCAAAGTGAAAGCCCAGCACGAAAAGGGTAAAATGACGGCGCGTGAACGTATTTCTTATTTATTAGATAAAGATTCTTTCTTTGAAATTGAAAGCTTAATGGAAAGCTCTTGTACCGACTTTGGTATTAAAGATAAACATATCAAAGGGGACGGAGTGATTACCGGTTTTGGCCGCATTAACGGGCGCGAAGTAGCCTTGTTTGCGCAAGATTTTATGCAGTTGGGCGGTTCTTTGGGGCTTGCGCACGCACGCAAAATTGCTGATTTGATGGATCGCGCCATTGAAGCAAAAATCCCGGTTATCGGGCTTTTTGATTCCGGCGGTGCGCGTATCCAAGAAGGGGTGGATAGTTTAAACGGTTTTGGTGAAATTTTTTACAGAAACGTCAAAGCGTCCGGTAAAATCCCGCAGATTTCTGTTATCTTAGGTCCTTGTGCGGGGGGCGCGGCATATTCTCCGGCACTGACTGATTTTATTTTTATGGTGGAAGGCATCAGCCACATGTTTATCACCGGGCCCGGGGCTGTTAAAGCTGCTACGGGTGAAGAAGTAGATTTTGATTCCTTGGGCGGCAGTAAACCGCATAGCGAAAAGAGCGGAGTGTGCCAATTTGTAGCCAAGTCGGAGCAGGATTGTTTCCGCCAAGTGCGTGAACTGTTATCTTTTTTGCCGCAAAATTGTGAAGAGGCTCCCGCCTTGGATACGACAAGCGATTTGGCTAACCGCCCAACCCCGGTGCTGGAACGTATTTGCGAGATGGACCCGAAAAAAGCGTTCCGTATTCATCACGTCATTTGGCGTTTAGCGGATGATTATGCCTTCTTTGAAATTCACCAAAATTTTGCTAAAAATATCGTAACGGGTTTTATCCGCTTGGCGGGGCACGTGGTAGGTGTAGTAGCTAACAACCCGGCCCATTTGGGCGGAGCGTTAGATTGCGACGCCAGCGACAAGGCCGCGCGCTTTATCCGATTCTTAAATGCGTTTAATATCCCGCTTCTTACGCTCGTGGATACGGGGGGATATTTGCCCGGTGTGGCGCAAGAGCACGGCGGTATTATCCGCCACGGCGCGAAATTGTTGTATGCGTACTCCGAAGCCACTATTCCGAAAATTACCCTTGTCTTACGCAAGGCCTACGGTGGAGCGTACATTGCGATGGGCTCTAAGATTTTAAAAGGCGATTTTAACTTCGCTTTCCCCAGCGCGGAAATTGCCGTTATGGGTCCGCGCGGCGCGGTGGAAATTTTGTACTCCCGCGCGCTTAGAGAAGAAAAAGACCCTGCCAAACAAGAAGAACTCAAAATCAAAATGACGCAGGAATATTCGGATAAATTCGCCTCGCCTTATCAGGCGGCGACGAACGGCTCTATTGACGAGATCATTGAGCCGGCCGAAGCGCGCAGTAAAATCATCCGTGCTTTTGCCGTTTTGCGCACGAAGCGCGATCCGAAAAATCATCCGCGAAGAGGCAATATACCGCTGTAAAAAATCTGTCAATCAACGGACCGGGCGCAACCAAAAGTTGCGCCCGGTTTTGTCACAAAGCAACAATGCAAAAAGAGTGTGGCTCTAATTAAGTAGAAGTTGACTCCCAAAATGCCTGGGCCCGGCAAGGGCCTTTTCTGTATATATTTTTCTCTCGCTCGTCTTCCCGCA
>CACZKQ010000113.1 GCA_902781765.1 uncultured Elusimicrobium sp.
GGCAACGGCGGCAATTTCTTCTTGCGTCAAAAAACCAAAGGGCAAGACCGAAAGCCCAATATAAATCACCAAACATCCCAAAAAGCCCAGTAACGTTGCCTTGCTAACGGCCGACTGGCTTTTGGCGCGGTTAGAAAGCACGACAGCCCCTTCAATACCGATAAACGACCATAACGTTACGAGCATCGTGCTTTTGAGTTGCGCCGGTAGTGAGCCGAGTGATTTACCGCTTTCGGCAATTTTTCCCCAGAAGTTAAAATCAAATTTATCACAATGAAACGCAAACATCAAAATCAAACAAAATAACAACAGCGGAACGAGTTTTCCAATCGTCCCGATGACGTTTAAAATCGCCGCTTGTTTGACTCCGCGCAAAACGACCCAGTTAAAACCCCAAATCAGTACCGAGCCGCATACAATGGATAACAAATTATTTCCGCCCGCAAAGTGTGGGGGGAAAAAATAATTAAGCGCATCCATGGTAATTACCGCGTAGCCAACGTTGCCGAAAATTTGGCACAGCCAATATCCCCAGCCAATCGTAAAGCCGACGTACGGCCCGAATCCTTCGCGCGCATACATATAAATCCCAGCGGTTAAATCCGGTTTCACGCGCGAAAGTACACTAAACGTGTTGGCGATAAAGTACATCCCCACGCCGGTAATGAGCCACGCCAGTAAAACAGCTCCTGCGCTGGCTCCGGCGGCCATGTTTTGGGGGAGGGAGAAAACTCCGCCCCCAACCATGGAACTAATTACAATACATGCTAAACCAATTACGCCCAGCTTGGCGGCAGATGATTTGTTTTCTCCCATAATTCCCCCAAGTGAAAAACTATTTCAAATTGACCGGTTCAGCAAATTTGAAATTTACAAAGCCCATACACGTTAAACAATACGCAAACGGTTGGGTGATGTTAACGTAGTTATGCCAAATTTGAAAATCGCTATGCTTTTGCACACCGCGAATTTCCAACTCGTGATTTAAAGATTTATTAAGCCACATATGCGCGTGGCCTTCGGCAATTTCGTCGTTAATGGGCGTATCAAAATACTCCACATATTCAGCGGCCCAACCGCCGATGAGTTTGCCTTGTGCATCTTTACCCCAGCACACACCAACACCGGTGGCAATTGCTTTGTGTTCTTCTATGCGCGCTCCGTTCCCGGCGATAATCGTTTCCAGAACGGCCCCATGTTTAAAGTACGGTGTTACCTGATCCACCGGCACAATATTACCATGCAATTCTTTCGGCAAAACCGACGTATACGGCACGATATTGAAGTTCTCAATTTTAGCTTGCATCAAAGCCGAATCGTAACAAAATGTTTCAAACGGTTGCGGCGGAATACCGTCACAAGCCTGCCCGGCACCCCCGGTAATAAAAGCCAGCGTTGGATAACGCGTTCCTAAAAGAAGTTCATTTTTTTCCATAAGTTTTTATCTCCTTGATGTGATTACAACTGAATTGTCGTACGTAAGCCAACGACCGTCGTAAGACCTTGATTTTTGTCCAACCCGGCGTTGGGATATAACTGCAAATCGGGCGTAATGGTAATAAGTTGCCCAATACCCCAAATCCATTGAAGTTCAACAGCCATTTCTCCGCTACGCATATAGTTTGGATAACCCATGCCTTCCTCACTCAAGCGGTTGTAAGCGACCCCAAAAATAATTGCATCTTGCGAGTTACGCTTAAGAGGATTAAGTAACGCAAGTCCTAGCGCATAGGAATTTTTAACACCCATCGCTCCACCGGTAGAACCGTTTGCGCGGCCAAACATAGCCCATTCTTCACCCAAGTTTTGCTGCATATTTAGTGACCAACCGTTTACATTTTCCGGCTGTGCGTCCACCGACGGCTGATAATAGTACAACACGCTATACTGCCCGGCACCAATTTCAAAAGACGGCGTCCAGGATAAAGACCCGAACACGGTATATTTGCCGTCAAAGGCGTCTTTGAATTTAATGCGCGAGCCGCTTACGTTAGTGGCGTCTTGATACCCGGCCGCCACCGACCATGTTTTATTTTGCGCTTGCACGTACGCCCCCAATGAGGCAGACGGATATGCACTGCTTGCGTTTTGCGAAAGCGCATAGTTCATGAGTGCCGTTTGCTGATTGGAAATATATTGCGTACCGTCAAAGTTATAGAGCGGAAACTGCCCAACGGTAATACTCAACCAATTCCAGTCGCCCGGCATGGTGTGCGTGTAGGAAAGTTGCGAGAAAATTTCCTGATTGGCCGCATAATCGTTAAATGCGCTTGCTAAGTTAGCACGGCCTTGCAACGTTGCCGCCTGTGCGCCCCAATAACGCACTAAGTTATAGTTGGCATTAAGTTGTCCGGAACCCCACGCGCGGTCTTTAAATAAATTCCACGTAACAAACGGATAGTAAATTCCTTGAATAGCCGTTTGTTTTCCATTGGGCGAAACACGCTGAAATGTGTAAGAAACATCTACACCTATATCTAATCCCAATTTGCGGATTTCTTTTTTTGAATCCGCCCACGTTTTGGCCAAGCCGGAAGAAACTTCTTGCTCCGCGCGGTGGCGCTGCTCAAGACGCTGCTCGTGTTTTACCGGTGTGAGAATAAAAATATCCTCTTCTTCATAAAATTGAGCGTACGCAGAGGATACGACAAACACTAGCGCAAGCGCCCAACTGATTTTTGTAAACTTCATCACGACCTCCTAATCGTAAAATAGACGGCAATCCGTCCTCTAACGGTAGCAAGTCGTGCGCCGGAGTGCGAGCTAAAAAATGGATTAGTTTTTATAACTTACGACGGAAATGATAAAAGATCTAACCCTTTTTTAAAACATAAAATTGTTATTTCTCTTTTATTTCAAAAACTGTTACAATACTCAATGTAAAGGAGAATATCATGTATTCATACTGGCAAGCTTTTTGGGATTTTTTGGACCCGCGCCGTAAAGGCCCTTGGTGTTGGCAATACGGGTGGAAAAGCATTTTATTTATTGGACTGGTAACCTACTTTACGTATCAATGGTTTGTGGGGCCACGCCATTGTCCGTTTGCCGGAGTGATGTGGCTGATGACGATTGGTATCCACGAAGCCGGTCACCCTATTTTCCGCTTTTTATTTTTTGGAAATTTCAAAATGACGATTTGGGGGGGAACCCTCATGGAAGTAGGAGTTCCGCTTTTATGTTTCTTCTATTTTTTGCACAAAGGTAAAGAAATTCAAGCTGATATTTGCCTGCTGCTTTTGGCTATCGCATTTTATAGCGTAGGGCATTATGCCGGATGCAGTTTGGACCCGGTGATTAGTTTACTCAACGCCGGGCCGGAAACTTTGCCCGATTGGGATTATATGCACAAGTGGCTAGGAACGGAAGGATACGAATGGCATTTTCGCCATGCTTTTTACGCGCTTAGCGCTTTTACAACAGCAATCGGCTCGTGTTTGTTTTTCAAGCATTTTTGGGTCTGGAATAACCCCGACGGCCATAATTATAATGATGATGACGACGGTCACGACCGCTTTTTCACCCGGAATTAAGGCCATAAAAAACCGCTCTTTTAGAGCGGTTTTTTATTAACTAAGCTGTTCCGGCGCGGAGGACGATGCGGTAGAATTTTTATTTTTTCCACCGGAGTAATCATAATCCATCCGTTTTAAAAGCCGCGCGTTAGTTTTAGTAACCGGCACTTCGTAAATATCCACAATGCGCTGGGCCACCGGCAAGAGCGCGCCTTTGTTTCCGTCAATATGACCACGCGCAATTTTCACGGCATCAGCCGCATTGGTAATGGCATTTTCGGCTTTGGCAAAGTTAACTAAAAAGTCGTTAAATTTTTCCATTAACTTTAAAATATCTTCTTTTAAATCTTCCATGTATTCGTGTTGCTTATCAATGTCCCACAGTTTAGAAACCATTTTAAGCGTGCTCATCAGCGACGTAGCCGACACGAGTGCAATATTATTTTTCCACGCTTCATTTAAAATATCCGGATCGGCCTCTACTGCCGCTAACAAAGCGCTTTCGGGATATACAAACATCAGCGTATAATCGGGCTGCACTTTTTCACCTACATTTATAAATTTTTTGTAATACTTTTTAGAACTTAAATCTTTAATTGTTTTTTTAACGTCTTTGACGTGTTCGGCCAAAGCTACTTCTTTTTCCTTCGGATCTTGTGCATTAAAATAATGAATATAATGATTAAAAAGCGTTTTGGAATCAATAATAATAAAACGGTCGTTAGGTAAGTGAACTTGCACATCTACGCGCTTCCCCTCGTCGGCAACTTGCTGCTCGTAATCAATACCTTCCTTCATCCCGGAAGCATCTAAAATGCGTTTTAGCGTTTCTTCGCCCCAGCTGCCGCGTACGATCGATTCTCCTTTAATGGCATTAGTTAAGTGGACGGCACTTTCATCAATTTTGGCGGTAGATTTAATTACTTCCTCTAGCTTCGTTTCCAAGCGCGACTGTGCACGCCCCGTTTTATCTTCCATATCGGCCACTTTTTTGACAAACCCGTCAAACGCTTCTTTGAGGGGGGATAACGTTTTGGAATTAGCGGTATCTAATCCTTTGGTTTTTTCGTCCAATACTTTTTGGGCGACTTCGGCAAATTGTGCTTTATAGGTATCCGCCAATGCCTGAAAATTTTTAGAGACCAGTTCTTGTTCGCGCTCTTTGGCGACTAACTCTGTTTGCAACCGTACATTATTGTGCATAGATTCAAACAAATTCCGTTGCAACGGATTAACCTTCCAAATATAGAAAACGACTGCTCCTATCAACATTCCAACTAATAAACCAATTGCAAGAGTTGATTTACCA
>CACZKQ010000114.1 GCA_902781765.1 uncultured Elusimicrobium sp.
CACTCAAAGATATCCAAGCCAATTTATATCACCCCGATTTGCCTGACCCGGAACTAATTATCCGCACGTCGGGCGAAGAACGTCTTTCTAACTTTTTACTGTGGCAAGCGGCTTATAGCGAATTTTATTTTACCCCCGTTTTATGGCCCGATTTTAATGAGGAAGAATTTAAAAAAGCACTCGCCGCCTACGCAAACCGCACCCGCCGATTTGGAGGCATTTAATGGAGAACTCTCCCCACTTGCAAGCCCAAGATGTACTTCGGCAAATTCGCAGTTTTTCTTCCCCCGCTTTTAAAAAGCAAATGCAAACACGCTTTGGTATCAATACACAGTATGCCATCGGCACACCGGTTACAAAACTGCGCGAAATCGCCAAAAAAATTTCAAAGCCTAACCAAGCAGTAGCCAATGAACTATGGGCTAGCGGTATACACGAAGCACGCATTTTAGCCGCTATATTAGCCGATCCGGCCCGCATCACACGTGCGCAGCTAGACACCTGGGTAGCTGACTTAAATTCCTGGGATATTTGCGACGCCTGCGCTTGCCACTTATTTTCCAAAGTAAAAAATCCAATGGTCCTTGCAGAAAAATGGATAAAAAAAGATACCGAATTTATCCGCCGCGCCGGTTTTGCCACGCTATGCTTTTTAGCCTCCCCGCGCGCTAAAACGAAAGATTCAGATTTGATTAAACTTTTGCCACTTGTTAAAATCCACGCAGCCGATTCGCGCCCGATGGTATTTAAAGCCGTAAATTGGACACTACGTACAATCGGCAAAAAAAATCCTCGTTTAACTCCGTTTGCCATTGATTGCGCCCACGAGATTTTGGATTTGTACGAAGATAACAAAACCGCCCAATGGGTAGCGAAAAATGCACTTTGGGAACTCAACTCCCCCAAAATCAAAGCCATGATTGCATGCCGAAAATAAAACCACACTAAACTTCGCGCGCGTGCGTACGCAAATTAGAGTAAAAATTTAGTAAAATAGAAGATATGCTATTACCTAGAATTTTAACTGCCCTCATTGGGATTCCTGTTGTTTTAGCCGCAATTCATTTTGGCGGCATTGTCTATATGACATTTATCGGCTGTATTATCTTGTTATGCTTATATGAATATGGCCTTATTTTGCTTGCCGGCAAAAAACCCATTCACCGGTTTAGCTTAATGTTTTTTGGACTACTTATGGCCGTCGTAGCGCTCTTGGGCCGGGCCCCAATTCCTAATTTAGAACTTCCCAACAACTTATACCCTTTTGCAATTAGCATTGTCATTTTTGGGGTATTATTTTTTGAGGTGTTGACCTCCAAACGCTCGTGGGAACGTGTGTGTAATACGTTTACCGGGATTTTCTTTATTCCTTGGTCATTAGCGCACATGATTAACATTCGCGATATTGCCACTTACGGTGAATATCTTACGTTATTTATGATTATTACCGTCTGGGTAAGTGATACCGGGGCCTATTTCTCCGGCCGCTTTTTAGGACGTCATAAACTAAACAAAGAGGTCAGCCCCAAAAAAACATGGGAAGGGGCGATTGGCGGGACATTACTGGCTATCGGGGCGGCCGCGCTCATGCAGCATTTATTTTTATCTACTTGTTTTACAATGAAAACAGCCCTCGCGTTAGGTTTACTGATTGCTTTTGTAGGCCAAGTATCCGATTTGGCAGAATCTATCATCAAACGCTCTACCGGTGTAAAAGATTCATCAAATTTGCTACCCGGCCATGGCGGATTTTTAGATCGTTTTGACTCGTATCTCTTGCTGGCTCCGTTATTTTACTACGTACTCTTATATGTGTTGAATATCAAATGATGAAACAAATCGTTATTTTAGGTTCTACAGGTTCTATTGGAACTTCCTCTTTAGATGTTATTGCCCGATTAGGCGATAATTATAAAGTGCTTGCTTTATCTGCCAATAATAATACCGAGTTATTTTTAAAGCAAATCCATACGTTTAAGCCGAAATTCGCCGCCGTATTAAATCCGGCCAGTTACGAAAAAATTAAGGACCAAATTCCACCTTGCACGCGGCTCCTACCGCCAGAAATTGACAGCTTATGTTTTATGGCCTCGTTACCGACCGCTAATTTGGTGATTAGCGGAGTGGTGGGCGCCATAGGCTTTCAGCCGTTAGTCGCCGCCATTAAAGCCGGGAAAACCATTGCGCTAGCCAATAAAGAACCCATGGTCATGGCCGGGAAAACAATCATGAAAGAGTGTGACCGTTGGGAAGCGGCTATTTTGCCGGTAGACAGTGAGCCGTCGGCCATTTTCCAATGTTTAGCCGGTATGGCAGATGAATATACGTATCCTAAAATTTCTAATCATATTTCTAAAGTTTTTTTGACGGCATCCGGCGGACCGTTTGCTAAACGCAAAGGCTCTTTATCTACCGTTACCCCCGGGGAGGCTCTCAATCACCCGCGTTGGCGTATGGGCAAAAAAATTACCATTGATTCGGCAACCCTAATGAATAAAGGTTTTGAATCTATTGAAATTATGAATTTATTTAATTTGCCCGAAGAAAAAGTGCAAATCGTCATTCATCCGCAATCTATTGTACACTCGGCAGTAGAATTTCACGACGGAGCCATTTTGGCCCAAATGGGTGAACCCGATATGCGCGTACCGATTCAATATGCTATTACCTATCCGCAGCGAAAACCCAGCCCGGTGCAAAAACTCAATTTATTTCAAGCCGCTAAACTGGAATTTTTTGAACCGGATTTAACGCGTTTTCCATGTTTGGATTTAGCACTCGCCGCGGCCCGAAACGGAGGCGTCTTGCCCGCCGTTTTGAGCGCAACTGACGAGATAGCAGTAGATGCATTTTTAAAAGAAGAAATCAAATTTACAGATATTCCAAAACTGATTTATACCGTTTTAAAAGCAGCTCCTCAGCGTAGCGGTATTGCCACGCTCAACCAAGCGTTGGAAGCTGATGCATGGGCGCGCGAAGCGGCCCTGGCTTGCCTGAAAGAAAAAACGTATAAAAAAGCATTTATTTAGGAGAAATTATGTTACTTTCCGTTTTAGCCGTTCTTGTCGTATTAAGCCCAATTGTTATTGTACACGAATTTGGGCATTATATTGCCTGCCGATTAACAGGGATTCGTGTAAATGAATTTTCGTTTGGATTTGGCAAAATTTTATGGCACAAAAAAGTCGGCGATACCGATTATCAAATCCGCGCTATTCCCTTCGGCGGTTTTGTGGAACCAGCGGGCCCCATGTTCCACCCGCAAGATGCCCCTGAACCGCCCAAGCCGTACGAATTTGCCGCCAAAAAATGGTATGCCAAATTTTTTATGGTCGTTAACGGTGCGTTATTCAATTATCTCTTAGCCGCCGTAATCTTCGGTATTTTAATTTATATCCAAGGCCGTCCGGAAGTGGACCCAGTAAAGCTCTCAACCACAGTAGGGAGTGTAGCGAAAGGATACCCCGCCGAAAAATTAGACTTGCAACCGGGCGACGTGATTACAAAAATTAACGGAATCAATGTAACAAACTGGCAGGAATTATCGGACGCATTGGCCGCGCGCGAAGGAGATTTATCCCTAACCTATCAACGAAACGCAGATACATTCTCTGCAACGGTAAAAGCCGAAGATTTTAATTCTTCTGCCCCCAAAGTGTTAGGCATCACCGTTTCTCCTACTTTTGTTCCGGTAGCCTGGTGGAAAGCGGCCGGGCTGGGGTTTTACCAATGCTATTATTGGACGAAGTTTTCACTCGTTTCGCTCGGGCAAAGTTTCGCTAAGAAAAAAGCCCCGGAACTCGCAGGACCGATTGGCATTGTCAACGTCATTCATCAAGCGGCACATCGCGGACTGTTGGACTTTGTATTTTTAATTGCCATGTTATCGGTAGCGGTTGGAATGTTCAATTTATTTCCTATCCCAATTTTAGACGGCGGCTATGCGCTTGTTTATTTATGGGAAGGGCTGACGCATAAATTACCGACGGAAAAAACGCTTAATATTGCAGTAAACTGCGGGCTTTACTTGCTGATTTTACTGGTCGTTTATGCGTCTTATTCCGACATTAAACGCATTTTCTTTAAACCCAAAACAGCTGCGGTAGAAACCACCCAAGCCGCGCAACCCGATTTAACCCAGGAGCAAGAACATGTACAAGACTAGAGAAGTAAAAGTAGGTCCGTTTACGTTAGGAACCGGCCACCCGGTGCGCGTACAAAGTATGTGCAATACCGACACGCGTAACGTCGCCGCCACCGCCGCGCAAATTAACGCGCTTGAAAATGCCGGCTGTGAAATAAACCGCGTAGCCGTGCCCGATATGGAGGCCGCTAAAGCCCTTGGCGAAATAAAAAAACAAATTCACTCCCCCCTCGTGGCCGACATTCATTTTGATTACAAGCTCGCCTTAGAAGCCATTAAACAAGGCGTAGACAAAGTGCGTATCAACCCCGGCAACATCGGCGCGGTGGAAAACACTAAAGAGGTCGTCAAAGCCGCCAAAGATAACGGCGTAGCCATTCGCATCGGGGTCAACGCGGGCAGCGTCAAATACCTAAAAAGCGTACAGGGCCGTATGGAACTTTCCGACGAGAAATGGGCCGAAGTCATGGTGGCCGAAGCGTTAGAGCAAGCCAACATTTTAGAGCAACTTAATTTTAAAGATGTCGTCGTTTCGCTTAAGTCGGATAATTTCCGCCGCACGGTACTTGCCAACGAACTGTTTGCCAAGCAAAGAGACATCCCCTTGCACCTTGGGCTAACGGAAGCGGGCAGTTTTTTAAGCGGAAC
>CACZKQ010000115.1 GCA_902781765.1 uncultured Elusimicrobium sp.
ACGAAGTAACCAAATGCAAAGCGCGCACGTTAGATGAGGCGCAGCTGATGCATTTAGCCGGAAAACATATGGATAAAGCCGGCGCGTATGCCGTACAAGATACCGAGGATCCTTTTATTGAGAAAATTGTGGGGAGCCGTAGCAATGTAGTAGGATTTCCGATAGAACTATTTAAAAAAATGATGAAGGAGTTTTTGAAAAAATGACACAGACTGAATTACTCGTTATCGGCGCTGGCCCGGCCGGATGTAGCGCGGCCATTTATGCGGTGCGCGCCGGAATCAAAACCGTAGTAGCCGCAGGTGCGGTTCCCGGTGGACAATTATTGCAAACCAGTGAAATAGAAAATTATGCCGGCTTTGAAAACCCGATTGGCGGATTTGAACTAGTGGATGCTATGCACAAACAATGCAAGCGTTTAGGAGTGGAATTTACTTCGGACGAAGTTATTAAAATAGCGGGAGAAAAAACGCCCTTTACGGTAACTTGTGCCGGTGGAAAGGTATATGAGGCAAAAAGTGTAATTATCGCAACGGGTGCTAAAGCGCGTTGGTTGGGGCTTCCCGAAGAAGAAAAATTTAAGGGTAAAGGTCTATCTGCCTGTGCCACGTGCGACGGATT
Source organism: uncultured Elusimicrobium sp. (assembly GCA_902781765.1). GTDB lineage: Bacteria > Elusimicrobiota > Elusimicrobia > Elusimicrobiales > Elusimicrobiaceae > Avelusimicrobium. Next base: position 622 of record CACZKQ010000115.1, read on the forward strand.
TTTTATGCGCGGCAAAGAAGTATGCATTGTAGGCGGGGGAAATACTGCGTTTGAAGATGCTCTTTTCCTTGCACAATTTTGTACGAAAGTCAGTTTGATTCACCGCCGGGATGCCTTTCGTGCTGATCAGGTGACAATAGACCAGGTGAAAAATAATCCTAAAATTGAACTTGTCCTCAACAGCGTTCCTGTGCAAATTTTAGGAACGGAAATGGTGGAGGGCGTTCGTGTGAAAAATGTAAAAACAGCGGAAGAAAAAGAAATTCCTTGCTCCGGGCTTTTTGTGGCAATTGGTACTACCCCGCAAAGGGAATTTTTAAAAGATTCCTTGGTGGCCTTATCGGACAACGGACTAGTGCTAGCTAGCGAACGTACGCACACGACGATAGAAGGTATTTTTGCAGCCGGGGATTGTGCCGCCAAGTACTATCGTCAGGCCATTATTGCGGCGGGTGCCGGGGCCAAGGCCGGTATAGAAGCGGCTGCGTTTATTAATAAAAATCGTTAAAAAAATGCTTGCATTTTGTTAAAAAAATGCTAAACTATAAAAAGCAGTATTTAGGTTGTAAACAAGGAGGCCTTCTATGAAAGGTTTTACGTTAATTGAATTATTAGTTGTGGTACTGATTATCGGTATTCTATCTTCCGTAGCGTTACCGCAGTATACTAAAGCGGTGGAAAAATCGCGCCAATCGGAAGCATGGACGACCATGAAGTCCATCAATGATGCTATCAAGATTTACCAAATGGAAAAAGGTAATTCTTCCGCTTTGCCGGATTGGGATGATATGGTCATTTCTTTCTCCAACGTCGGTGGCGGTGGTTCTGGCGGTGGTGGATCTGCTGCTTCTGGAAACAAACAAGCCTTCTCGTTTGGTAAAACTGTAAACGGCGCATGGGCAAAACGCACCGGCGGTTCTTACTCCGGCTATGGCCTTATGATGACGTTTGATGGCCAACGCTATTGCAAAGGAAGCAACTGTACGAAAGTTGGTTCCAAAACATCCACAGTTACCTGTCCGTCCATTTCTCCGGATGGTGTAAGTGGTTCTTGCTATAGTTTCTAGTTTCTTGTTTGTGTAGTAAAAAAATCCCCGGTCATAAGATCGGGGATTTTTTACGTTGTGAAAAATTTTAACACTGTTATCTTATACTTTACTCCCTGGGGGAACATCTTGTGTAATCCATTTATTGGCGCCGATTACGCTATCATGCCCAATTGTAATATTTCCCAGTACGGTAGTTTCTGCATAAATAATTACATTATCTTCAATATTTGGGTGACGTTTGATACCTTTGACCGGATTTCCGTTAGCATCTAACGGGAAACTCTTAGCTCCCAAGGTAACTCCCTGGTATAATTTTACATGACTCCCTATCACACACGTTTCTCCAATGACGACGCCCGTCCCATGGTCTATAAAAAAAGAAGGACCGATATGCGCGCCGGGGTGGATGTCAATACCGGTCAAACTATGGGCATATTCCGTGACGATACGCGGTAATAAACGCACCCCTAGTGCGTGTAGTTGATGCGCTAAACGCTGAAATGTAATTGCGGCAATGCCCGGATAGCATAAAAGGGGTTCTATTGGATTCATAGCAGCCGGATCACCTTCGTAGGCGGACGTTACGTCGCTTAAAATCAATTTTTGGACATAAGGAAGACTGCTTAAAAATTGACGCGTAATTTCCGCAGCTTTTTTGTTACATGCTTGGCAATCCGTAGGTTCTTTGCATACAAAGCAAAGTGCATTTTTTATTTGTTTTTCCAACCGGTTAGATAAAATTTCTAAGGAATGGCTTTTATCCGGCGTACATACAAGCGGATATTGATACAAAAAATCACGCAGCATTTTAAAAATTTCTACCGTTTCCGTTGTAGACGGAATAAATGCGGCTTTTTCATAGAAATTTTGATCAAACGTCTTTTTTAATTCGTCCGTGATTTTGTTTGCCCAATCAGCCATAATCGTCCTACATTTTAAAATCTTCGCCTAAATATAATTTGCGCGCATTTTCATCATTTAAAAGGGTATTTTGATCCCCTTCTACCAAAATTTTACCGTCGTAAATTAGGTAGGCACGCTCCGTTAGCGGCAACGTTTCGCGCACGTTGTGATCCGTAATCAAAACGCCGATTCCTTTATCTTTAAGTTTAAAAATCATTTGCCGTAAGTCTGCTACTGTAATAGGATCAATCCCTACAAACGGTTCATCTAACAAAATAATTTTGGGGTTACTAATCATACAACGTGCAATTTCCATACGGCGTTTTTCTCCGCCGGATAAGGTCCATGCTTTTTGACGGGCCAGTTTAGTAAGTCCAAATTCATTTAATAATTCGTCTACCCGTTTTTTTTGTGTTTGTTTATCGTCAGAAATACGTTCTAAAACGGCCAGTAAATTTTCTTCTACAGTGAGCCCTTTGAAAATAGTAGGTTCTTGCGCTAAATACCCAAGACCATGACGAGCCCGTTCAAACATGGGAAGTTCCGTAACGTCATCTTGATCAATAAATACGCGCCCTTGAGAGGGACGAATAAAACCGACCATCATGTAAAAGGAAGTTGTTTTCCCAGCACCGTTGGGGCCAAGCAGCCCGACGATTTCACCGGAACTTACATGAATATCTACTCCTTTTACGACCATGCGGTCTTTATAAATTTTTACAATTTTTTCACTACGTAGTTGCATAATAAATCCTTAGAATTTAGAGTTGATTTTTTCGTCGTTAAGTTGCGGAGAAACTACCCAACCTTGCACTTTCCCGTCCAGATGGATTACATTTCCGCTGGCATCACTTTCTACCTTATCGGCTATTATAGCAAATGTGCCTTGCTCCGTTTTTCCGTAAGCAAGCGGACGCGAACCTGTGGCAGAGGACGAGTCATGCTGTCCGTCATATTCAATGACTTGTGCCTCTAGCGTACGTTCTCCGTCGGAAAGTTTAGCATTCCCCTCCAGTAATGCATAATTTTCTAGTTGCTTAAATGTTACTTTATCTGCTTGCAACGTATGTGTGCCTTGCTGAGAGGTGCGCTCCATATAAACATTTCCTTCTAGCACAAATATTTTGGTAATTAAATCAAACGATACTTTCTTAGCGTAGGCTTTGGAAAGTTGTTTTTTTTCATCTTGAAAAATTAGTGTAATTTTATTTTTTGCATTGGCGGATAAAGTTCCTCGTTGTGTTTGATAATTAAACCGGGCATTATCACTATGTACTTCGTAAAAAGAACCGTCTGGTTCATTTTGCCTCAAAAATACGTGTCCGCGTGCAGTAAAAAGATGTTGAGCTCGTTGCGACAGGGCATAGTCTGCTTTGAATTGGTAGCTCCCATTGTCATAGGATACATTTCCTTTAAATTCTTCTTCTTGTTTATCTTTGTAGATAATCCAACTATCGCTTTGGACCAGGCCGCCTAACACGGGGGGGACATCCATCACTTTTTCTTTCTTGTTTTTAAGCGAAGTTTTTGCTACGTTCAAGCGTGTTTTAGCGGCCGGAGCAACAACCTGCGGTCCTTCTTTTTTGACGGGTGTACAAGCAAAAAAGAAGGTAACAAACAGTAAAGATAAAAGTAGCGTAGTAACCGGTTTCATTTTTTTTGTAACTCCCGAATATCGCTGGGCAAATGGGTAGTTTGTTTTTTTAGTTCAATTTTAGAAAGCTTGGAATCCGTTTCCACTCCTCCGCGTGCCGTTACCTTGGCATGATTGCGGATAATTACCGTTTTATCGTTGGACCAAATGCGGTCTTTATCAATATCATAGAAAAAACGGTCCGTAGTTAAAACGGCATTTTCTTGCAGTGCGTTGATTTTAGCGTGTCCGTTAATAGAAACTAATTTTTGGGTGTAGTCAAAGCTACCGCTATCCCCGGTTACTTGGGCGCTGTTTTGTCCATTTTTCTTTAATAAGAGTTTAGGATTCTGAAGCGTGGCATTTTGCAGATCCTCAAAATTGACAGATTCTGCTGTTAAAATCCACTGTTTTTGACTA
>CACZKQ010000116.1 GCA_902781765.1 uncultured Elusimicrobium sp.
TCGGAGATTTGACAGGCACTATATTGTATGTGGTCTTATGTGTAACAGCTATCGCAATATCTTCATTGGCAGACCTTTACAAATACAGATATACTGCTTCGTACAATGCGGTTGGGGCATCAGGCGCAGTTTCTGCTATACTCTTTACAGCAATACTGCTGAACCCCACTATGGGTATTTATATCTACTTTATTCCGATACCTATTCCTGCTTTTATATTCGGGCCCCTCTACCTTATCTACTGCCGTTGGATGGCAAAGCGCAATGCAGACAACATAGGCCATACTGCCCACTTCTGGGGAGCTATTTACGGCCTTGTATTTCCGATTATAGCAAAGCCGGCGCTGGTAATCTACTTCTTTAACCGATTGATGGAGAGCTGGAGCTAATCAGCATCTTCAAGTACGGGGAATTTGCTGCGTGCCTTTGCAAGGTATGCCATATCAAGCTCCGCTGTAATGGCATCTTCTTTACCATCAGATACTTGTGCGGCTATGTTGCCGAGCGGATCTATTACCATTGTTCCACCAATGTAGCTGCAGGCAGGATCTGTTCCCACTCGATTTACCGCCAACACATAGCATTGGTTCTCTATGGCCCTTGCAGGGAGGAGTTTCTTCCAAGTGGCAACCCTTGTTTCCGGCCAACTTGCAACATAAATAATGGCGTCATACTCAGGGCAGTATGGTATATTTGGCATTAGGCGGTTGCGGCTGAAAACAGGGAATCGCACATCGTAACAAATCTGCAAAAGAAATTTCACCCCTTTCCATTCCGCTATAACTCGCTCTTTACCCGGAGAGTATCTTTTATGCTCTCCTCCGTATGTAAAGAGGTGGTGCTTATCGTATTGCAGATAGTTGTGGGGAGTAACAAAATAGAGGCGGTTGTAAAACTTGGGCTCAGATACGCCATCTGTATAGCCCTCCTGTACTGCAACACTACCCGTTATAGCGCAATCATACTTACTCGCCATATCCTCCATCCATCTAAGAGTAAAGCACTTGCCATCTTCTCCAATAGGCTCTGCTATTTTACTATCATAGATATAAGCAAAATATTTATCAGGATTTTTATTAACCCAATTATTATACCAAGTTATCATTTCTTCGTCAGTTTTAGTTATAGTCCCTGTTTCTTTATCATAACCCTTTAAATCCATATCATAACCTGCATTATATGACATTGTTTTTGGGTCTTTCATGCGGCCTCCTTTTTTGACCGTATTTTAAGCAAAGAGCGACTTGTTGCCAAGTCGCTCTAATCTAGAACAACTATATTCTACTTATTTAAAGGCAATCATGTCAACCGTTTCTAATTATTTTTTTCCGTTGCCGAAGATTTAGCAAGCAGTTAGAATAGTACGGTAGTAAATTCTTACTTAGGGGGAAACACAAATGATAAAACACAGCATTATTGCGGTACTGGTTTTGTTGTTAGTTGCCAGTTTGGTATTTGCGGCAGAACCGGTTGGAACTGTTACTTACGGAGCGGGAACAATTACACCTACTGCGGATGGCGTAGTGGTAACTAACGAAGCGGTAACCGTTCCCATGATGGCGCCTGCTAAGCCGGCCGCCAAAAAGGCCACTGCGCATAATACCATGACGAGTGCCCAAGCCACGCAAGCAGCCAATAAAGCTGCTTTGAAAAAAGGCGAACCGAAACTGCAGGTTAATAAAACTACTACGACTACGGATGTATATGATGTAAGCGTGAAAAATAAAAAAGGGACTACTACCTACGGGGTTGCACAAGAAAGCGTTACCAATGCGCAAGGTCATACTCAAACGGAAGGGGTAGTATACAGCAGTTATGCTCCTAGCAAAGCGGCACGTGCGAATGAAAAAGGGATGGAGCTTTCCATTGCCGGTGGTTTAACGATGCCTTATAATAAGGATAATCGTGATGACTTGTACGGTAAAAACGGCATGATAGCAGATGTTAATTTGCTTAAAGTAACCTGTCCTTATTTAGCGTTAGGGTTGGATTATATGATGCTTCATCCGGGTAGCAAAACGCATGATGACCGGCATTATCACGGGAATTATGTACATAACATTTCCGTAGCCGGGAAATTTACCTTAAATCCTTGGGATAGCTTTCAAGTTTATATCCCCATGGGTGTTGGTATGATGAATGCGCGTATGAAAACAGATGCGGCCGGAGATTATCATAATGAAAATAAATGGGGAGCCTCTATGTATGCCGGGCTTGGCATGCAGTACGATATTACGGCTTCTTTGTTTGCCGGGGTGGAATATCGTTATGCCTATGGCTGGGTGAGTGATAAGGATTTAACGCCTTATCATCAAGATAAAAACTTGCAATTTCATAATGTGATGCTTCGTTTAGGTATGCGTTTTTAGAGGGTTGCCGGTTGGATGTTTAGGGGCCACTGCGAAGCGTGGTCCCTTTTTTTGCTAGCACAAAAACTTTTATTTTGCTATAGTGAGTGTAGTAGGAGGAATCATGAAAAGAGCTATCTTGTTAATTTTTGTATTGGGTTTTTGTTTGCCCTTGTTAGCAAAAGATCAACTGCATAAATTGGAAATTGCTTACGAAGGGTCTGATTATGGTTATCGTGAGCCGCACATGGAATATCCTATTCACATTACGGCGAAGAAAAAAGGCGGAAGCATTGTATATACGCGTCAAAGTGTGTTGTCTAGGGATTTAAATGATGATGACCCGTCGTTTGCGTCGCTTGAGTTCCGGTATATGGATGGAAAAGCCGATTATGACGGTTACTTAATGGATGGTACTCCGTTTAAAACATACGACGAAAAAGATTGGTATATGGAAGCGGCTCTTAAATTTGGACGGAAATATCAGTTAGCTAATCCGTTAGAGCTTCGCCCGTATATCGGGATTGGTTGGCGTCAACTTCGTAACGGGGAAGACGGAGTTAAAGAGTCTGGGGGAGTACTTGGATATACATATCAGCGTACTTCTACCTATGTTTATATGCCGATTGGGGCTCATTTAATGTGGGACATCGGGGACTATTTTACGCTTTCCTTAAATGGAGAATTTGACTGGCTGATTCACGGAAATCAAAACAGTCATTTAGACGATACTTGGAATAAGGATTCTGTTTCTAACAACCAAGACCATGGGTACGGTGTTCGCGCAAGTTTGAAAGCAGAAATAGATTTTGGGCCTTTCGGTGTTTTTATAGAACCTTTCTGGCGCTACTGGAAAATCCAAAACTCTGCTAAAGCATGGTATGATTTGGTAGACGAAGATGGAAACCCGACTGGGTACGGCGGTTACATTATAGAACCGTTTAACATTACGCGCGAATATGGTATTCGCACGGGTATCACCTTCTAATAAACGTTGAAGTAAAAAATTCCCCGGGAGTTGAGTTCCCGGGGAATTTTTTTGGATAAAGAAGTTTTCTTCGTCGAATTGAGTTATTGTTGAATTCTGTAGTTGTGCGCTGGACTAGGGACGCAATACGCTGTAAACGTTCTTGTATAATAAACACCCATAGTTAAAGCTACTAACGTTTCATCAATCCAATCGTTGTTCGTTGTCAACTTAACAATTTTTCCGTTGGGGCAAATTTTGGAAAAATCGTGATCGTGTTTCCGGCCCATACCCCAGAAGAAAAAATGATCTCTTTCTGAATATTTTTGAACATTTGAATAGGTGTTGGCCTTTTTATCTATAATAAATTGGGAATTGGTACAACCGCACAAAATACCCACACACAAAATGGCACATAAAATAAATGATTTTCGTTTTTTCATAAACTAGTTCCTCTCTTGATTGAAATGTCAATTATTTTTATTTGGGTTCCTTCTTGATTTTCATTATACAAAATTTCATATGATATACAATATAAGTAGGGTGTCTTTGTGAGAAGTAATCATAAAAATATCCCCCAAATTTTAATTGGGGAATATTTTTGGTGATAGATATCTTATTTCCCGGCAGTCTGAAGCAATTTGTCTACCGCTTCACCTAATTCCCAACGAACGGCGTCGCCGCCTTTGCGCGCTTTGTATTCACATTCGCCGTCTTTGACGGTGCGGGAGCTGACTACCAAGCGGTGCGGCAAGCCGATTAAGTCCATATCTTTAAACTTAATGCCGGGGCGTTCGTCGCGGTCGTCTACTAGGACGGAAAGTCCTTTAGCTTCTAATGCGGCGCAAATTTCGTCGGTATGTTTTTTGACATCGGGGTTCGTGTCGTAATCAATCGCCACCAAAGCCACATCAAACGGCGCTAGCGGTGCTGGCCAAATAATTCCATTGTCGTCGTGCGATTGCTCAATAGCTGCGGCTACGACGCGGCTAATTCCAATCCCGTAGCACCCCATAATAAACGGTTTGGACGCTTGCTTTTCGTCTAAGAAAGTAGCTTTCATGGAGAATCTCCTTGCTTCAGGATAGTCACACTATAGCTCTTTTAAGCGCTAAAGTCAAGTGCTATTTTCCTTACTCCTGAGCCGTTTTTTCACCGAGAATATCCACAGTTCATTTTGTCCTTTCCTTTATTCCGATCATCATTCCCGTCAACGCCGTTTTCGGGCCGATTTCCATTAGATAATTTGTTGTCCGAGTGGCTGGATTTGAACCAGCGGCC
>CACZKQ010000117.1 GCA_902781765.1 uncultured Elusimicrobium sp.
CGTTCTACTTCGCGCAAGTTTTTTTCAACATCGGCTTTTAAGGTTTTAGGATAGGTTTTTTTGTTGTTCCAGTAGTAGGTGCAGACTTCGGTGGTGATGGTAAATCCGGGGGGGACGGGGAGTTTTAATTGACCTGACATCTCTGCCAAGTTGGCACCTTTACCGCCCAATAGTTCTTTCATTTTTCCGTTGCCTTCGGCTTTTCCGGCTCCGAAGGAATAAATATACTTCGTTGCTTTTTTAGCGGCTTTTTTGGGAGCCGCTTTTTTTACGGTTTTCTTTACCATATTCGGTTTTGTTCTCCTAGATAAAATAAAACTACTGCGGACAAGTCCGCTTAATACCTATATATTGTAGTATATTTACACTTGGAAAGGAAGATTTTTTTAGTCAAAATATGTACAATATCCCGTGAGGATAGATTGATGAGTTTCTTTTCAAAATTGGAAAGTTGGGAAGTGTGGGTGTTTTTAATTTGTGCGCTTTTTTTGGGCGTGCATTTTGGTCAGCAAATTGATTTTGAAAACATGTTCAAAACGGATTCGCCCACACCGGTCCATATGGGCGGAAATATCCGTTATGCCGGTAATTTAAAAGAAGTGTCTGTTGTAAATATCCCACCTTATGTATACGAGAGTTTGACCGAAGATACTAAATTCAAACGCTACCTTACCGGCAATCACAAATATATTTTGACATTTACCTATCCCGGATGCCCCTATTCACGAGCTTATCAACATGCTTTTAAAAAATTAGTTGAAGAAAAAGGTTTTGATGAATATTACCGCAAACGTGTAATTACCGTAGGGAAATCCACTTCTGTTTCGTGTCCTGGTCATCAAACCATGAATTGCGCGACGGCCTGGATATTTCAAAATTGTTTTGGCGGACTGTGTATTTTAAATCCCCAACGTAAACAAGCGGTGGTGGATAATTCCCAAAATGCACGGCAACTGTCTGATCTGTTAGAAAAATACCGGGAGTGGTAATTATTTATTTTTTAAATAATCGCCATGAAAACCTTTGGCGTTTTCCACATATCGACCAATGGATTTAATTTTTGACTCTATACAACTGCGGCACTTTTCGGAAGAATCCCCTAAACAAATTTTGCCGGGATACAACTCATAAAATGGACGAAACTGCGTATCCGTGGCGTTAGGCATAACCACATTAGCCCCGCTTTGCAAGGCAATTAAACGTCCGTTGGGGTGTAAGCTTTCCATGGCGGTAGTGGCCGGGATATTGATGTCCGGCAATAACAAGCGCATCACGGCCATCATTTTTAGTGCCAATTCAAAATGTCCCTCAGCTTTTTCTGCGGCAAGCGGTGTGTTCGGATGGGGGATAAATGGACCGATTCCCGCCATATCCACCGGAAGTTGTTGAAAAAATAATAAATCGTCTGCCAAGCTTTCCACCGTCTGACCGGGGAGGCCCACTAAAGAGCCGGAGCCGACTTCGTAGCCCAAACTTTTCAAATCATTTAGACACCGCACCCTGTTATCCCAGCTCATACCCGGGTCTAATTTTTCGTAAAGCTGTTTATCGGTAGTTTCAATACGCAAAAGGTAACGGTCTGCTCCGGCCTGACGGTAAGCAGCATATTCTTCGCGCGATTTTTCACCAATACTTAATGTAATAGCCACGTCCAATTTTTTGATTTCGCGGATAATCTCGCACAGTTTGTCCGTATCAAACCACAAATCTTCGCCCGATTGCAGTACCACCGTTTTATAACCATACCCGGTGGCTTGCTTAGCGGTGGAAACAATTTGCGCAGGGGTAAGACGGTATCGTTTGGCAGTTGAATTGCTGCGGCGAATCCCGCAATAAAGACAATCGTTTTTACAATAATTGGAAAATTCAATAAGTGCCCGCAGATATACGCCATTACCGACAAATTTTTCCCGCACCCGGTCCGCGGCCGAAAATAACGGTTCCGTTTCGGTGGTATTTAATAAACAAACAATTTCTTCGCGGGTAAGATGTTTGGCACGAATAACTTTATCTAGTAGCGCATTTATCATATAATATAAGTATAGCAAATCGGTCTCTGTACCGTCGCGGGTGAAATTTATGAAAGAAACATTAAACCGCTGGTTCAAAAATGTTGTCTATTGTTACACCCATTGTTTTACGTTTCGCGGGCGGGATTGCCGCCAAGTTTATTGTGACTTTTACATTTTTCTATTTGTGATAGGTCTGCTAGCAGCTATTGGTGTGTGGATGCTTTACCGCCAAAAACCGGAGTTTCCAAGAATGCTGCAAATTTACACACTAATGACCCTTTCTATGGCAGCGATGTGGACTTGTTTTGCTTCGTGTAGTGCTACTATCCGGCGCGGGCACGACTTGGATATGTCGTTTTGGGAAACATGGTTTAGAGGCAAATTTTTTGGAATATTTTTTAACCATCATTTATGCCGTACCGAGGGGAGTTCTCGCCCCAATCGCTTTGGACCAGCTCCCGAAGAAAACTGCCCGTTTACATCTTCCAACGACATTTCGTTCCCCGACGTATGGAACGGCTGATACGCCGCTCCTTTTTTCCGTTAGTTCTTCATTTATTTTACATGCATTTTTATAGGCCGTAGGTCCCACGTTAGGCTTAGGCCCTTACTTGTCAAAATATGGGTCCAAATTCTAGCAGGAATTAGGCCCAATGACCCTGTTAAAATACCGTCTAAAACCGTACCATATAAGTGTAGAAAATAATTTTTTAAAAGGAGGTGGCCGTTATGAATAACACTTGTGTGGAAGAAAAGAAAAATCAAGCGATTAAAATTCATCGGTTATTCAAGGCATTTGAAGGGGTCCGGTATAATTTCTTTGCCGATTGGTCTGACACGGATCGCCTCGCCCAAGAAGTTTTGGGAACAGATATTAAGACCCTTTTCCCTTAATAGCTTTTTTCCTCCTACAACAACCCGGGCACCTGTTTCTCCAGCAGGTGCCTTTCTTTTAACAACTTAAATTTGCTATAATGAGTAGGTACTTTTAGGTATGAGTATAAATTAAATAAATAGGAGAAGGGTAAACCCCGGCTCGGTACTCCTTCGGATAAAGAGTGCTTGGTCGGCTGCGTGAAACCCATAAGTAAAACAAAATGGTATTATCTACCCAAGACAGAAAAGACATCATCAGCAAATTCCAAACCAGCGCCAACGATACCGGCTCTGCCGCTGTACAAATTGCGCTTATTACGGAACGTATCCAATATATCTCTAACCACCTCAAAACTAACCCGAAAGATTTTGCGGGCGAAAGAGGTTTGAACAAATTAGTAGGCCAACGCAAACGTCTTTTGGCTTACCTCAAAAAATCTGACTTTGAAAAATATCAACAAGTCACCAAAGAACTCAAATTAAGAAAATAGGATTTTTAAATGCCGAACTTTAACCACAAATTTGATATCCAAGAAGTGGAAGTTACAGTCGGCCGCGATACGATTAAATTGCAAACTGGTTTAATCGCCAAACAGGCTGACGGCGCCGTAATGGCAACCATGGGAGACACCATGGTACTAGCTACGGCTGTCTCCACCAAAGAGCAAAAACCGGGTATTTCCGATTTTACGCCTCTTACCGTCAATTATAAAGAAAGAACGTATGCCGCAGGGAAAATTCCCGGCGGTTTTTTCAAACGCGAAGGCAAAGCCAGCAAGAAAGAAACGCTCTCTTCCCGCATTATTGACCGCACCATGCGCCCCATTTTCCCCGAAGGTTTCGCCTGCGAAACCAACGTAACGGCCATGGTTGTTTCTAGCGACGAAAAACACGATGCCGACATTTTGTCCGTCATCGCGTCTAGCGCGTCGGTGGTCATTTCGTCTATTCCGTTTAACGAGCCGGTAGCCGCAGTGCGCATTGGCCGCAAGGACGGTGTATATATTGTCAACCCGACCAAAGAAGAACAAAACGACTGCGATATGGACCTGGTAATTGCCGGTTCCAAACAAGGTCTTTTAATGGTAGAAGGCGGCGCGAAAGAAGTAGAAGAAGAAGCCATCATTAAGGCCATGGAAACCGCCAAACCGGAAATTGACAAAATGTGCGACGCGCAACTTAAATTGCGCGAATTGGCCGGTAAACCGAAATTTGAATATGTGGTAGAAAAACTGCCGCAGGAAGTTTCCGACCTTGCTAACGGTAAATTCCGTGAAGAAGCCAAAAAAATCTTGCATGCGTTTAGCGATAAGCAAACGCGCGATTGCCAAGTGTCGGCTTTGAAAAAATCGTTCACGGAAGAATTGACCGCCACCTATGGCGATAATGCTTCTACCTATGCCGGGATTGCACTTGAAAACATTATGTACGAAGAATCCCGCAACCTCGTCTTGCACGAAGGCGTGCGCGTGGACGGCCGCAAACCGACCGAAATCCGCCCGCTTAGCTCTATGGTTGGCCTCTTGCCGCGTGCACACGGCTCTGCCTTGTTCACCCGCGGTCAAACGCAATCGTTAGCCGTTGCCACCTTGGGTACTGCCGACGACCAACAA
>CACZKQ010000118.1 GCA_902781765.1 uncultured Elusimicrobium sp.
GGCTATTTCCGGCAAGCGGAGCAAATATCATGCGTTGTGGTTTAGGAAGCTTCAGCCCGCATAAAACGGGACGGGGTTCTATCACATGTAGCCCTAGCCTCCGGGCTAATTGCCAACCGAAAGAACTTCCACCTAAAGCCGGATAAGATGGCCCCCCCGTAGCCAGTACAACGTGGTTTGCTTGAATGGTTCCCGCGGAAGTATGCAGCGTAAATAAACCGTCTTGATACTGAAGGTCTAAAACTTGCACACCGCAAGCAAATTGGGTATTTGCTTTTTTTGCTCTTTGAATTAAAAATTGCACAACGTCGTTAGCATTTTTAGCAAAGAAGCGGCCTTGTTCGCGCTCTTCCCAAGGAATAGCTGCTTGCTGAAGTAAATTTAAAAAATCACTGGATTGAAAAGCTGCTAACGCATTTTTACAAAAATGTTTATGACTGCTTTGGTAATCTTGGGCTGTTACGCAACGGTTTGAGAAATTACATTTTCCCCCACCGCTAACGCGTACTTTTTGCGCCAATTTGTCATTGGCTTCCAGTACGATTTTATGCGCTGAAAAACTGCCGGCACAAAACAGGCCGGCGGCTCCCCCGCCAATAATAGCAGTATGGAAAACGGTGTTGTCGAAAATCTTCATAGTCAAAAGAATAGCATTTATAAATAGAATATGCTATACTAATAAAGAATATTACGGATAATTTATGACGACTCATACCTTACCCATTACGCCCCAAGAGCTTACTGAACGTCTTAACTTTTTTGAAGAAGAATGTCGCCGTCGCGGTTTGCGTGTTACCGAGCAACGCCGGGAAATTTTCAAAACGGTAGCGGCTTCTTGTGCGCATCCAAGTGCGGAAGACGTGTATGCCCAGGTACGTGAAAAATTAGCCAATGTTTCGTTGGATACGGTGTATCGCACCTTGACTTCACTGGAGCAAATGGAGCTTTTACTACGGGTGGGGACGGCCGGGAAAGAACGCTTTGACGGGGATTTGCGGCCGCATGCGCATTTTATTTGCAGCCAGTGTGGCGAAGTGTATGACGTTTTTTACGATAAAAAGTATATGATGCTTCCCTTGCGGGAAGCGTTTTCATGCGGTGAGGTTCGTGCGATTAGTTTGCAATATAAAGGGACTTGTAAAAAATGTGCGGAAAGCACCGCCCAATCATTTGATTCATAAAGAAGTATAGGAGAGAAATAGTATGGAACTTAAAGGCTCTAAAACTGAAAAAAACTTGCAGACCGCTTTTGCCGGCGAATCGCAAGCACGCAACAAATACACGTACTACGCTTCTAAAGCGAAGAAAGAAGGTTTTGTTCAAATTGCCAAAATTTTTGAAGAAACCGCCAACAATGAAAAAGAACATGCTAAATTGTGGTTCAAAGCCCTTCACGATAATGATATTCCCACCACGACTGTTAACTTGTTAGATGCTGCTAATGGCGAAAATTATGAATGGACCGATATGTATGCTACCTTTGCCAAAGAAGCCAAAGAAGAAGGTTTTGATAAATTGGCTTTCTTGTTTGAAGCGGTTGGTAAAATTGAAAAAATGCACGAAGAACGCTACCGCAAACTATTAAAGAATGTGGAAACAAACGAAGTATTTAAAAAAGCCGGAATTGTGATGTGGGAATGTGCTAACTGTGGGCATGTAGTTATTGGTGAAAAAGCTCCCGAAGTCTGCCCGGTATGCAATCATCCGCAAGCATACTTTATGATTCATCCGGAAAATTATTAATTCAAAAAGCGAAACTTTTGTAAACCGCTATGCGGGCCCGGCAAACGTCGTGCCCGCATTGTTTTTCTAACTGCAGGTAGGGGTCTTTCCCTGCTTGAAAAGCTAGTATATATTTGCGAAAATAAAAAAAAGAATAAATAATCCGGGAGTTTGTCTATGAAAAAATGGATAGGAGCTGTTGCAATTATTTTAATGAGCGGTGTACCAGCTGCGTTTGCAGAAAACGTATGGGGATTTCCAGCGTATGACGAACAGCTGGAGCGTGCCGTTACGAATGCGTGGAAAGGCTCGTATAACAAACGGAAAAAGTTTCTTTGTGAATTGGACTCCAAACCGAGAGTTTCTTTTTTGTATGAAACTCAAAAGAAAAAAGAGGATTCTCCGTCGGTTGAAACACTTTCTTGTTCTTTTAACGGATGGCTTTACGAAGATAATAACAAAAAATTTGACTATATTTGGATGATGCGCGCCGATTGGGATAAATTGGAATCTTCTTGTATGGTGAGTCTTCGGGAAACTGTATTCGGATATTTTATTTCCAAACAAACCTTTACGGTGCAATCGGGAGAGCGCCAGGGAACGACGTTTGTGCAAAAAAGTAACCGTTTAGACCGCCGGTTCTACGAAATGTGCGGTAAAGAATATACCCTGGTTACATTCCCACGCAAAAAGAATTAATGCCGAACATTAAAAATAAGTTTTTCCCCCGCCCAGCGCGGGGATTTTTGTTGCTTTTTTGATACAATAACTCTATGAGAAAAAATAAAAAAATTGCTTATTCAATGGCACTTTTCCTTGGGGAATCGCTTTCTGTGCTTTCGCTAGGAGCCTATGTTTTTGTGATATGTTGGTTTTATTTCTACCGAAATATATGGATGATGGTAGGGGTGGCGGCGTTCTTCGGATTTGTTTTGGCTATGTTTTTTATTTTAGGGAGAGCTTTCCCCGATGAAATTGTAGATTATCAAGCAGGCATTGTGGAATTGCCCTTTGAAAAGCAACCGCAAATTTTTTTGTCTGATTTAAAAGAGGTGCGTTTACTTCCGGAAGAAAAAACCCGCAAGGGAGGTACGCGCCAGCCCATTGGGTTTGTTTTGCACAACGGTCAAGTGATTAGAAGTTACGGGTCCTACAAATTTTTTAGGGACATTAGCGATTATGTGGAGGTTTATGATACAGACGGGACGCCGTTCCAGCCGAAAGAAGTTTATTTTTACGGCATGATGGTCTTGTGGGGACTATCTGCGCTTGTGGCGGCAGCTGGGGTAGTTTCGCTGTACTGGCGGCCGTAAGATTAACTAATCTTTTTAAGTAGCGTGCGGACAAAATTGTAGTAAATGTTATCCGGCTTTTTTTCCAGTTGCGCTTTTAGTGTGGCGGGCGAAATGAAGCCTTTTTCTAAGGCAATTTCTTCCAAACACGCAATTTCAATTCCTTGGTTAAGCTGCATGCTATGTACAAAATTAGAAGCTTGCAGTACGCTTTCATGGGTGCCGGTATCTAACCAGGCAAAGCCGCGTCCCAGTTTGGCTACTTGTAGCTCGCCGGCTTGTAAATACAGTTTATTTAAATCGGTAATTTCCAGTTCACCGCGTGCGGAGGGCTTTAACTCTTTGGCATATTTTACGACGTTATTATCATAAAAATAAAGCCCGGTTACGGCAAAATTGCTTTTGGGGCAAGCCGGTTTTTCTTCCAAAGAAATAGCCTTGCCTTGTTTGTCAAATTCCACGACACCGAAACGCTGAGGGTCCCCCACTTCGTAAGCAAAAACAGTAGCCCCTTGCGTTGTTTCTAATGCGTTAGATAACGTGTCTGCAAATCCGCTTCCGTAAAAAATGTTATCTCCCAAAATAAGTGCGCAGGAGTCTTTCCCGATAAATTCTTCTCCTAGTAAAAAGGCGTCGGCAATACCGCGTTTTACATGTTGAATTTTATAAGAAATTTCAAGACCCCAATCAGAGCCGTCCCCCAGTAATTTTTTGAAATTGGCGTCGTCTTCCGGGTTGGTAATAATCAAAATTTCGCGAATCCCGGCTTGCATCAGCACCGAAAGCGGGTAGTAAATCATGGGTTTATCGTAGATGGGCAATAAAATTTTAGAAATCGGTAACGAGGCCGGGTATAATCGGGTGCCGGCTCCCCCTGCTAAAATAATTCCTTTCATGAAAACTCCTTGCTACGTTTTTATAGTATTATACAGAATTTAGAGAAAATCTTTTTGAATACGTTTTATAGCTTGCGCTACGATTTTTTTAAGTTCGCTTGCTCGTTTTTCAAATGCCCGGCCTGTTAAGTTAATAGGGTCGTCTATGGTCTTTTTCTTACCCAAGGCAAATTCATAAAGTAGCCAAATTTTGTTTGTATATTGAGCGTAACGGTCCAACAGTTTATCCTGATGTTCCGTTTCCATGCAGAAAATAAGATCGGCTTCTTGCAAATCTTTCGGCATTAGCTGAGTAGGTGCGTGCGAAGTAAAAGCAATTTCACAAGCGGCCAAAAAACGGATAATTTTTTCCGGTACTTGCAGACTGGGATCTACATACAAACCGCGTGAAAAAACTTCCACTTCCGGCAACCATTTTTTGGTTAGTTCCTGTGCCATAAAACTACGACAGATATTTGCATGACAAATAAATAGTATTTTCATGAGATTCCTTTTTAAAATTTTATAAAATATTACCATGAATGTGTTTGTAAAACTTTTAATCGGTTTTTTATTACTATTTACCCCCTT
>CACZKQ010000119.1 GCA_902781765.1 uncultured Elusimicrobium sp.
TAGTAGGCACTTTCTTTTTTAATTTCGGCAAAGATATTGAACCGACCTATGCTGTCATCATAGATGGGAAATGGCAAAATGACGGCCCGTATGGAGTTATACATCGTTTAGCGGGGGATGGTTCTGTAAAAGGGATAGGTGCGTATTGCATCAACTGGTGTTATGAACAATGTTGCCACTTGCGGGTAGATACGCACCCCGATAACCAAGTCATGCAACGGTTACTGACAAAATTGGGCTTTAAGCGTTGCGGCATTATCCATGTAATGCAGGATAATATGCCGCGCATTGCCTTTGAAAAGTAAACAAACGGATTCTACGTGTGTTTTATTTGTTTCTTGGGGGTAAAGTCCGGCAAGGAACTCTTGGATGTAACTACCTTTGTTCCGGTGGCTTCTTCAAATTGCAAGCGCGCTTGTTTGGCGAGCTTGCCGCCTTTGCGACCTGCCTCTTTATTCTCTTGCACACCTTCGGCTTGATCCTTCTCTGCGATTTGGCGGGTAGATAATTCGGCTAGCGCTGTAAACAACAGTTCGGCTTCACTCATGTGCTCGCGCAGGTTTTCATGCTCTAACCCTTTGAGCTTTTTGTGTTGAGCAACCGACAAATCGCTCCATTCTTGATGGATGACGTTTGTAAGCATGGCAAAGTCGTCCGATTTGGTAACTCCATGCGCTTGCCAGTAATCAGTCAGTTTGTTGCGGGTTTCCTGGGCCATATCTTTTACACGGATTTGCCCCTTGTCCAGCGCGTTTAATTCATAGAGTACACGGGTTAATTTGTTTCGCATTTCTTTTTGCATAGTTACCTCTATTTGTCTTTTAATCCCTCTAAAACATCTTTATATTCAATCATGATCTGTTTTGCGATTTCTATTATTGGTTTCTTCTTTTTGGTTTTATCTTCTTTAAAGTTATTGTTAGACATAGATTTTCCTCTTATCAAACGTATAGCACAAAGCAACGACAGGGAGTGGTCGCCGAACTTGGCTATACTAAAAAGAGGTGTTACTATGAATAAAAATGAAATTATCTATGTGCCCTGAAGGTTTCGGCTTGTACTTGCTGCTCTAACACTACATTCTAAAATATCGCTTGACTTGTCGTTTTTTTTTTTTGTTACACTTTTCTTGACCCGGATGAGGGGGAATGTGTCCCCGATAAATTAGCCTGCGTATTAGGAGGTTTTCCCTATTTAATGGTGGCCGAGTTAGGAGGGCAATATGCCAAAGAATAAAAACAAAGCGTTTACCTTAACAGAACTTTTGGTAGTGGTTGTGATTATTGGGGTTTTAGCGGCGGTAGTATTACCTAAATTTAGTAAAGTGCTAGAGACCCGCAAGACCACAGAAGCCGAAGTAATAATGGCGGCTGTACGTACCGAGCAAGAACGTCGGTGTGCGTTGGATAAGCCGTACATTGGGGATATTGATAAGTTAGTCACGTCCCAAGTGTTGCCGCAAACGGAAACAAAACATTTTACATATCAGTTAGAGCCGTCCGGCATTTTGGCCACCAGTAAGGGAAAATATAGTTATGAGCTGAAGATGCCGTCTTACGCAGATGGTCGTATCTGTTGTGAAGGAAATGAGTGTACTAAACTCAATAAAGACTATCCTACTTGTGATGAACTGGCCAGACAAGAAGATTTTCGTGTATCTACAAGTTGTACGGCAGAAATTCCAGAAGTAGGGGCCCAGCCTCAGCCTATCAAATGTAATAACGAACATTATCAAGGTGAAAAATTTGTTATGGACTATTATGATGGCGATTTAGGGGGTAATAAATGTGGGGCCGATATGTATGAATGGAGATGCGAAGGCAACGACGAAACCGGTTATGTTTGGATAGATGAAGAGATTTCAAAAGCAACTACAAGGCCGGAGGATGAAACACGGCCTTGTCCAAATAACAGGAAGATCCTTCAGCGTAAAAAATATACTTGCGTAGAAACCGCAGATCCAGAAAAATATAAATGGGCACTTGACAAAGAGTGGACTCCATCGACGTGTTCATGTGAATTTTCATCAGAAGAAGTGTCAAAATGTGAAAATCCTTCTCCTTCGGGACATCATGGGGTTTGGAATGAGTCGGCGTGCGATTGCGATTGCCCGGATGGGACTCATAACATGGATGGACAATGTGTGGCTTGCCCAGGTATGGAAAAAGAAATTAGGAGTTGTAACAAGAAAAATTTTTACTCAGAATTGACTGGACAGTGGAATTATGATACGTGTTCTTGTGACTGCCCAAAAGGTTCTCGTTGGGATGACAAATGGGAGGTGTGTGAGTGGAGATATAAAGCGCGTTTAATTGATGCAACTCTTGTTGTAACTTGTGGGGAAGCAAATTCGGCAGGGGGAAAAGGCGGCCTTGACGGATACAGTAGCCAATGCTCGGATAATAACGGTAATAATGTGGATTTCTCGGATTGTACAGTTACTTGTCACAACCGAAAGGATGAGTGTGATAACTCTTGGCTTAGTGCAAGTGGTTGCAAACCATCAGTAATACCTGGCATTGGCCCGGCCCGCCCCTGTAAACCAAAGGGGACGACGATGCCCGGAGCTTCTCATGAGTATTATGCTAACCTTGTTTTTAATGCAAATCCACCCGGATACGTGATTAGTGGCACGCGTTTGGGAGGACAAATAATTTATGATATCTGTGGGAGTGGCACACCTGGCCACCAAAATCAATTGCCGGATTGTGAAGGAACTGATTATGATACGATTTGTAGGCAAGGTTGTGTGACAGAAGCTCGGCATAACCGTGACTGTCAGCATACTGCTAGTGCACGTAATTATCGCTGTGTTCTTTCTAAAAATATTACTAGCAAAACCTGCACTGTAGAATATGGTTTTTTATATGGTTCGCAGTGTTTTATGAGAGATCATCTCGGCGGTACAGCGGTCGTATTGGAATGTGTCAACATCGATGATTGATATTATTTTATCAGCAAGATAACACCTTGATTGTTCCGTTGGAATACCCCCGGGCTTTAGGGTGTCCATCATCTCAGTCCGGGGTTTCTTTAGGAAGAAAATGAAAAAGAAACCCGAAAAAAATTGTATCTGCTTGCGGTAAAATTTCTGACGGAATTTTCCTACAGGCCGGGCCTCGCGGTTTTTACCGTCAGAGAACTAGCCCTCAATTATCCATATCTTTGCCAAGAGATAAAGCACTCTAAGACGGGGAAGGATAGAAAGTTAAAACTTTTCTCGTCGGAAAAAGATACAATTAAACACAAAAAAATCCCCGTCCTGAGGGCGGGGAAAATCAATTTGGGGCAGCATTTTTGATGGGTCGTCGGTTCTTAGACCTGCCGTGCGGGGGGCATAGTTCCCTGTTTATCAGGTAATTAACAGGCAAAAAACAGGCATTTGAAAAGTTTATCCATTGGATTTTAGGGAGTATGACAATCCTCTCCCTGTTCAGAGAAATATCTGCCAAAAACACTCCCAATTCCCTACCCAGAGTAACAGGGAATGTGCAGGGAATTAACAGGCGGAACAGGGAAGAGGGAATATGTACCTGCCGAACTTTAACGTGCCCGGCTCTTGGTAAGATGTAAATAGCCACCCAGTAGCGTGAAAAAACTCCTCCCGGCATAACTCCGGGAGGAGTTTTATTACACTGTCAAAAACCGGACTGAAGCCGCGGGAGTTTCATTTATACTTTCTAATCCATTTTGCAGCTTCCTCGACCGTCATAACATTGTTATTTAAGTAGTCGCTCGCTCTTTGCTTGCGCGTAGGCCGTTTGGTGTTACGTTTCAATTCTTTGACCGCAGCACGAATAGCAGGATTCTTCTTGAGTTGTTTGGCCACCTCTCTTTTCACTTTGGTCTGGTCAACCAGGTGAAACATGGCGATTTCTAATACTTTGATCTGAGCGGCCATCTCAGTCTTTGGATTGAGCAGGCCATTGCTGTCTAGTTCCTTGCAATGTTGGGCAAATTGAGCCAGTTCTTTCCATGTATTAAAATAGTTGTTTTTACCTAACTTAGAGATACGCAGCAACTCTTTTGTATTTTCAGTGTAATCCCCTCCCACCATAGTGGCACGGTCCTTGAAAAATTTAAACATATTCTTATACACGTTGGCTACTTCGGGTTCAATGCGTATGGCTTCTTTAAACGTATCCAGGTCAACGGCGAGCAGAATGAATGGGTTTTCAACCTCCACGATTCTAACCAGTTCCTCTATGGTAAGGCACATAACACGGTTACACGTATACTTGCGGCCACGATCTTCCAGTGCTTTAGAAATTTTAATGCGCGATATGTTTGCTTTAAATAACAGCTTCGGAGGTGTCTTTTGCGCGGCTATGTAAAACGTGTAAAGCAGAAGGCTGAAAAGCTTTCTAAAGAACAGGTTCTTACACTTCTTGAAGATATTGTTGATGAAAATGAAA
>CACZKQ010000120.1 GCA_902781765.1 uncultured Elusimicrobium sp.
TTGTCCAAGAGAACGGTGCATATTATGTTTTCTGTGAACTGATGGATACTAAAACTTCACATGGGTTGGTGGGCCTGGCTAAATTAAATTCTAAAGGAAAAACGTATGTGAAACCGATAGCCGATCTGGGGTGCCACGTATCTTATCCTAACATTTTTAAAGTGCAAAATACGTGGTACATGATTCCTGAAACAAGCGGGCGCAAAACGATTGAACTATACCGGGCGGTGCATTTTCCGGATAAGTGGGAGAAACAAGCTGTGCTGGCGGAAAATATCATCGCGGCGGATACCACCGTATTTAAGCAAGACGGGCAATTTTACGTGTTTATTTACGAGCCGCTTCATAACCCGGATAAACTGCATATTGCGCGGCTGAATTTACAAACGGGGCAATTAGAAGATAGGCGTATGGTCAAAGAATATGACACGCGCGTGGGCCGCCCGGCAGGGAATTGTTGGGTAGAAAACGGTAAATACTACCGCCCGGTGCAGTCTGGCACGAAAAAATACGGTGAAAAAATGTTTGTTTATGAATTTCAATTTGACCCCCAAAGCGGCCGGTATACCGAGCGAGACGTGAAATCATTGGAACTAGCTGCCTTTGACCCTCAACTCGTGAAAGCTGGGTTTTCGGGCTGCCACACCTACAATGCGTGCGGCGATTTTGAGATTATAGATACTACTTATGCGCACTTTTCGTGTTTGCGGCCCTTACGGTTATTATTAAAGTATTTTAAGCTGGGGGGATTTCAGTTTTATGGTTAAAGTAAATACTAGGTGGCGAGTATTATTGTTATGCAATTATTCCCCGATGTACGGCGGAAATTTTATTCCCTCTTTGCTAGCACTTGAAAAAGAAATTGTTTCCCGGGGAGGGGAATGTGTGTATGCCTTTCCCGTTCAAGCGAAAAAGCGGTCATGGTTTAAGCAATTAATGCAAATGGGAAAAACGGTGGTTACCATAGATTTTTTGCAAACTCGCTACAAACAATTATGTGCCATTTCTGATATTATCAAAAGGTATCAAATTACACATATTCATTCCCATTTTTGTTCCACGTTACTCCTTGAAATAGTTGCGTATTTGCACCCTGCCGTTACCGTGATTATTCATTTACATTCCGATTGGTCGTTAGGCACAACATCTTGGAAGCAAAAATTGAAATTCTTTATGCTTTATAAATTACTTGCCGCGCGCGTTCGGTTTTTAAGTGTATCGTCGGCCTTTGTAGCGTATAATCCGGCTAAAATTACCTATGTTCCCAATGCGCTGGCGACGGAGCGTTTGCCGGCGGTGTCCGTGGACCGTGCGGAACTTCGCAGACGGTGGGGGATAAGCGAAAGAGACGTTTTGTGCGAAATTTTTGCGTGGTCGCCTTTGGTGAAAGGGTTGGATATTGCCGCCGAAGCCGTCAAACAAGTACGCGCGAAAGGGGTTGCCGTCAAATTAGCCGTAGTGTATGGCGACGCCATGCCGCCAGAAAAATTGCAAACTTGGCTGGGCGCTCACACGTCTTGCAGCGGCAAAGAGGATTTTTTGTTATATGTTCCGCCGACGGAAGATGTGTTTAGCTATCACCGCGCGGCCGATATATTGATTTCAGCCAGCCGCTCGGAAGGATTTCCGTATTCTATTTTAGAAATGCTTAGTTTGGGTAAACCGTGCGTGATGAGTGATATTCCCGGCGTAGCGTGGGCGAAACAATTTGAAAATACGTTTGTTTTTCCAAGCGAAAATAGTGCCGCGTGCGCCGTCGCCTTGGAAAAAGCACTTGCGGCCCCTAAAATGTTGGAGAAAACCGTACAAAAGATAGGCGCAACGTACAATATTGCCAATTGGGTAAAAACGGTAGTAGCGCACTATGAACAATGAATTTGAAAATTTTATGATTCAAGGAGCCATATTATGAAAATAGCCGTAGCCGGAACAGGATATGTGGGGCTTTCGCTTGCCACGTTGCTGGCGCAACATAACGACGTAACCGCCGTAGATATTGTGCCGGAAAAAGTAGACCTGATTAACCAAAAAAAATCGCCGATTGCCGATAAAGAAATAGAAGATTTTTTAGCGCACAAGCCGCTGCGCTTAACGGCTACGACTAATGCCCAAGCCGCCTACGCGCAAGCCGATTTTGTCATCATCGCCACGCCGACCAATTACGACCCGCAACAAAATTATTTTAACACGTCCGCGGTAGAGGCGGTCATTTCGCTCGTACAACGCTATAATCCCCAAGCCACGATGGTAATTAAATCCACCGTTCCGGTGGGCTATACGCGCACTATCCGCGAAAAAATGAACGTGCGAAATCTCCTCTTTAGTCCGGAATTTCTGCGCGAAGGCCACGCGCTCTACGACAATTTGTATCCTTCCCGCATTGTGGTGGGGACCGATTTGGAAAATAAAGAGCTGACCCAACAAGCACACCTGTTTGCCCAATTACTTGCGCAAGGCGCCGTTAAACAGGATATTCCCACGCTGTTTATGGGCTACACCGAGGCCGAGGCCGTCAAACTGTTCGCCAATACCTATTTGGCGTTGCGCGTGAGCTATTTTAACGAGTTAGACACTTATGCCGAAATCAAAGGGCTAAACACCCGGCAAATTATTGAGGGTGTCTGCTTGGACCCGCGTATCGGCAATACGTACAACAATCCGTCGTTTGGATATGGGGGGTATTGTTTGCCCAAAGATTCCAAGCAACTGCTCGCCAACTACGCGGATGTGCCGCAAAATTTAATCAAAGCTATTGTGGAGTCCAACTGCACCCGCAAAGATTTTATTGCCGACCGCGTATTGCAAAAAGCCGGCTATTATAATTACCGAACCGATAATGAGTACGACCCCAAACACGAGCGCGCGGTGGTTATCGGTGTTTACCGCCTGACGATGAAAGCGGGAAGTGACAATTTCCGCCAAAGTTCCATTCAAGGAATAATGAAACGGATGAAAGCCAAAGGCGCGGCGGTCATTATTTACGAGCCGTCGTTGGAAAACGGCAGTACTTTCTTTGGGAGTAAAGTGGTTAATGATTTAGCTGAATTTAAAAAATGTTCCCAAGCTATTATCGCTAACCGCTATGATGCTTGCTTAGATGACGTACAAGCCAAAGTGTATACCCGGGATTTATTTAAGCGGGATTAAGATGAAATAAAAAATAGTAAAAATCTAAGCGTCAAATTAGTACAATAAAATAAATTTAATAAACCGAGGTTTGATATGAGCGTTACGTTAAAAACGTCCTTTTTGGGAATTGATTTTGAAAATCCGTTTTTGCTTGCTTCTGCTCCGCCGACGGCTTTAATAGAAAGTATAGATAAGGCTTTTGAAATGGGATGGGGAGGAGCCGTTCTTAAAACAATTACTCCCGACGATTTGGAAATGAATGAAGCCAGCCCGCGTTACAGTGTATTGCAAGATAAAAAACGCATTATTGGTTTTCAAAATATTGAGCTGCTTAGTCACCAAACCGTTAAGTATTGGTGTGAAGGAATTAAAGCGCTAAAGCATAAATACCCACATAAAGTAATTATTGCCAGTATCATGTCTCCGGTGGATAAAAATGCCTGGCAAGATTTAGTTAAAACACTCAATAATACTCCAATAGATGCCTTTGAACTTAATTTTTCATGTCCGCATGGTATGCCGGAAAAGGGAATCGGTATGGCAATTGGCACCGACCCCGATATTTCGGCCCAAATTACCGCTTGGGTCAAAGAAGTTGCCCAAAAACCGGTGTTTGTAAAACTCTCTCCCAATGTAACGGATATTGCCCGTATTGCCCGTGCGGTGGAAAAGGCAAAAGCCGATGGGCTTGCTGCCATCAACACCGTGCAAGGATTTATGGGCGTTGATTTAAATACATTCCAGCCGTTGCTTAATGTGAATGGAAAAACAACATATGGCGGTTGTTCCGGTACACTGGTTAAACCGATTGGGCTTCGTTGTGTAGCGCAAATACGCCAAGCCAGTGCGTTGCCTATTTTGGGGATGGGCGGAATTTCTTCGTGGGAAGATGCCGTCCAATATATGCTGGTTGGGTCAGATGCCGTGCAAGTTTGTACGGAAGTTATGTTAAACGGGTATAAGGTGATTGGCCCCATGTTAAAGGGATTGCAGTCTTTCTTAGAGACCAAAGGATTTAAAAATATAAGCGAATTAAAAGACAAAGCAATTCCTATGATTTCTTCCCATGAAAGTTTGCAAAAAAAACCGCTAACGTATCCGAAGTTTGCACATGAAGTGTGCGGCCGTTGCGGTAAATGTGTAACGATTTGTGCAGAATCGGAACATCAAGCACTCAGTTTACAAGACGGCTACATGGTAGTAGATAAAGAACGTTGCGTGGGATGCGGTTTATGCCGGTTTGTCTGCCCGACCGGAGCAATTGGGGTA
>CACZKQ010000121.1 GCA_902781765.1 uncultured Elusimicrobium sp.
AAAAAAGAAGCCAAATATGTAGGATATCTAGGCGCAGTTATTGCGTTTTTAACACCGATTTTGCTAAACAATGGCTCGGGAGCATGGGTTGCTTTTTTCCTCTATGTATTTTGTATCAATGCCGCCGCCGTTTACGCAGCTGTACAGAAAGGCTGGAACGGATTACTTGTCTGCACTTTATCGTTTACGTGGCTTAGCCAAGCCGCGTGGTTGTTCCCTTTCCAAAGCAGTAAATTATTAGGGGTGGTCATCTTTTTTTCATTATACGCGCTAGCCAGTGCCTGGTTGGCACGCCGCCATAAAACTTCTGCTATCATTTCTTATGCCATCGGTGGATTTTTAGTAATGGAGTTAGCACTCATGCTGCCTATAGGAATTTTTCTCCCAACACCACCCGCCGAAAATGGTTTTTATATTTTACTCAACTCGTTAGAATTATTGGGTTATGTGCTACTTGTAAATGGACTCATACTGATTTTGGCCGAGAAGGAATCCCTCTCCTGCGTTTTTGCACGGATTGCTAAGGTAGTATCGTTTTTGATTTTATGTACTTGGCTATTTCATCAAGCATCATTTTTACCAGCTTGGCTTACGTTGGGTGCCTGTATCTTATTTGCCGCGTTAAACGGTGGAGTGGAGTTAGCCGTTTTCCAAAACACCCGTAAACCAGACAGTTTTTCTGTATTTTATCCGGTTGCCACTATGGGCGGCTTACTGGTTTTATCCTTGGTACCCAGCAGTGCAGCTACCCTTGATTTTATCAGTGTATTTTGTATTTTAGGACTACTCCTGGTAGGAACCCTTGTATTAGCTGTACTGTCCGGGATATTATGGATATTGTTTGTCGCCGTTGGACTTTTATTCTTATTTTTACTCGTTACTTTAATCACGGGAATTAGCTTCCATGCCTCTTCTTTTCTTGTATTGCTAACCGGCTTTATTCCGTTACTGCTATGTACCGGTTCATTCTTTGCGTTGCGCCGTTTACGCCAGCTTACCGGCATCTCTTTGCAGGAAAAAGCAATCGGCGCCGTTACATCCCTGGCTCCGTTTGTACTTATTTTGACACTTATTGCCCAAGGAGCCCATACACTTTCATTGTATTGGATACTGGCAGCAACGTGGGTGGTTTGTGCATTAACGGTGTTGCTAGCATGGTTGTACAAAAATACCTTCACCCTGCCGGCTGCCGCACTAGGGGCCGGATGCGTACAACTGGCCGCCTGGGGACGGTTCGTATGGGATAATTCCTTGGCTCCCATAGATACTTTGGCGATTTGGATAGTGGCCCTTTTGTCGTTATTTGTTGCTACGCCATTTTTGAGTAAAGAACATTTTTGGAATAAACCGGGTTCTTGGATTTCGTGTGCATTGTCCGGTTTATCCTCTTGCTTGATGGGATGCTTAATTTTGGCGCAATATTGCCGGTGCAATTCGGTGGGCATTGTCCCGGCTGTACTGTTAGGGATTTATGGTATTTTGTTATACAAACTTTGGGGCAAAACACCCACCCCGCAAGCACATCCGGTTAGCATTGGGTTTATGAGTGCTACGGTCTTACTGCTCTTAACAATAATTTTCCCGTTAGAAATTCATAATTACTGGTTATGGGTTGCTTGGGCAGCAGAAGCTGTTTTCTTGGCGAATCTAAACAGAAAAATTCCCTACGACGGCTGGAAAATCGTAATAATTGGGCTGTTATGTATGGTAGCGGCACGACTGCTTTTAGGAAACGACTTTTCCCCATTTCCCAATATACTCATTTGGAACTGGTACTTATGGGTATATGCTTTAAGTGCATTTGCATTTTTTGTCGTTGCCCGTTGGTGGAATCAACCGGCTGTTTGGAAAAAAATTTTTTACTCGTTGGGCGGCTGTATATTATTCTGGCTACTAAATATTCAAATTGCCCATTGGTTTAGTCCGCAGCATGCATTAACCTTTGATTTTACCGGGCAACTTGCCCAGGCCCTTACATATACCTTAGCGTGGGGATTATTTGCTTTGGGAACAATCGGCTTAGGATTATATCTGCAAAAAAGCCCTGTTTCAAAAGCCGGGATTGGCGTGATGATGTTGGCCCTGGGCAAATTCTTCTTATCCGATATTTGGCAATTGGAAGCGCTATACCGAATTTTAGGACTTTTTGGCTTGGCAGTACTGTTGATTGTAGCTTCGTTTTGGTATCAAAAGAAACAAAAAGTACGATAATGCCACACGCATTTATTTACAGGCCCCTTAACGGGGCCTGTTTGGAAGTATAATATTCTTGTTATGAGTAAAAATAATAAATTTCCCTTACTGCTTTTATTCATCTTATCAGTAGAAACTATTTGGTCGGCCTGTTCACCTTATGATGTACAAGTTTGGTGGACCGAGTTTTTAACGGCTTTTTTCTTAATCCTGCTTCTAGTTTGTACTTATAAGAAATTTCAATTTTCTAATTTAGCGTACTTTTTAATGTTCCTATTTTGTTTTTTACAAATTATAGGCGCCCATTACACGTTTGAGCGCGTTCCTTTTGATTATATAACTCAACTCTTTGGGTTTGAACGCAATCATTATGACCGCGTGGCTCATTTTACAATTGGGCTAAGCGGATTTTTGGTCAGCGAGTTTCTATGGCGTAAAAAAATTGTTACTTCCTTTAAATGGGCCGCATTTTTCGGCATTGTGTTTATTATGGCAGTAGCCAATTTTTGGGAACTGGTAGAATGGATATATGCGGAAATTGACGGTGGCTCGGCCGGGCTTGCTTTCTTAGGCTCACAAGGCGATAGTTGGGATGCTCAAAAAGATATGCTCATGGATACGCTAGGAGCAATGGTTGCATGCGTGTTATTTTGCTTTTACTTTGGCAAAAATTCCAAAAAGAAATAAGTTTCTATCACTTCTTTCATGAAAATCCCCCGGCGTGTTTCCGGAGGATTTTCTATTAAGACAATGCTATTTCTTTAAGCTTAACGTAATCAACTTTGCCGGTTCCCATAAGCGGAATTTCTTCCACTACGCGAATTGTTTTGGGTACGGCCAGTTCACTAAGGCCTTTTTGCTTAAAGGCAGTGATTAACGCACTGCGCTCCACCATAGGTTCGGTTGTAAATAATACCAATTGTTCCCCTTTCTTTTCATCCGGAATATTCACAACCGCATGCATTTTACCCGGCCAGAGTGCATTGATTTCTGTTTCTACTGCCGTTAAAGAAATCATCTCACCCGCGATTTTGGCAAAACGTTTGGCACGCCCTAAAATAAATACAAAGCCGTCTTCATCTAGCCGGACAATATCCCCCGTATCATACCAACCGTCTTGAGGCGGTTCCAATACACCGGGGTTACTTTCACGCAAGTAACCCGCCATGACGTTGGCTCCTTTTACCCAAAGTTTTCCCCCTTCCTCCACACCGGGGATGGGTTCTAGCTTGTATTCAATACCCGGTAACAACCGCCCGACACTGCCCTGGCGGAAATACATGGGTGTATTAACGGCCATCACCGGGGAAGTTTCCGTAGCACCGTATCCTTCCATAATGCGCAAGCCAAATTGATCGTAATACTTACGAATGGTTTCTCCTTTCAATTTTTCAGCACCCACCACCGCTAAACGTACGGAATAGAAATCATATGGATGCGCCATTTTGGCATATCCGTTAAAGAAAGTATCTGTCCCAAAAATTAACGTAGCGTTGCTATCATAAATAAGTTCCGGTACAATGCGATAATGCAGTGGCGACGGATAGAAAAAGACAGATACACCCGACAACAAAGGCAGTAACATCCCACCTGTCAGCCCGAATGAGTGGAAAATAGGCATCGCATTAAACACGCGGTCCCTAATTCCAAAATCCAAAATACTGCGTATTTGCAGTAAATTCGCTTGGATATTCTCGTGCGTAAGGACGACGCCTTTTGGAGTTCCTTCACTCCCTGAAGTAAAAAGTACCACGGCCGGATCCTTAGAAGAAACGCTGCCCCGTACCCACTTGTAATAACGACGTGGGAAATAAGAAGCCATTAGTCCTGTCAATTTATCCCAAATGGTAATTTCTTTAGCCAAATCTTCCAAATATACCAATTCCAACCCTGCGTTTTTGAGCGCGCTAGCGGTTTCCAGCAATCCGCCTTGTTCCAAAAATGTTTTGGACGTAAATATTGTGGAAATTTTAGCCGCTTTACAACAGGCCAACATATTTTTAACACCTACTGAAAAATTGAGCATACACGGAGTAATATTAAATGCACGCATACCGAAAAAAGCAACTGCACTGGAAGTCATATTCGGCAATAAAAAGCCCGCCATTTCCCCTGATTTTTTATGTTTTGCAATTTGTTTTCCAAGTACAAATACGGCTGTTAGAAATTGCCCGAAATT